>CAIXQV010000580.1 GCA_903921605.1 uncultured Planctomycetaceae bacterium
CATCCCCGGCACTCTGACGGTCGTCATGGGAGCGACAGGAATCGGGAAGACTCAATTGGGAGTCAGCTACGCTCATGCCGGGATCGCTCAGGAAGGTCAGTCCGGAATTCTGTTCGACCTGACTACTCGCGGCGATTCGCAGAATCAGACCGAGTATGCTCAGCGGATGTTCGGCTGGAAGTTTCGTCAGCGATCGTTTGCCGATGTCTTTGATCCCAACGTGGTCTGGGATGCCGATAAGATTCGTTCAGACTATCTGCACGTATTCAACCGCGGCGGCCGACGAGTCACCATCGGCGACATGCAGCCCGAAGAATGGCAGGAGTTCAAGGCCGACTTAATGAGACGCTTGGATCAAACCATCGCCTACTTCTATGGCAACTTTGTCCACGGAGTGCGTCGGTGCGTGATCGATGGCGTTGAGCCGACAACGAAGGATTCCGACTCATTCCAGTTTCATCTGTTCGACTATGTTTATCATCAGGTGCTGCGCAAAGATCACGACTGGCTGGCACGGGATCTCTTCCGCGTTCATTTCCGAGCACAGGAACCGGAAGTGATGAAACACGCTTACGATCACAATTCCATCAGCGGCATGTTGCTGTATACCAGCCATGAAGTGATGCTGGATGATTTGATCAGTCGCCCGATTCAGTCCGGTGATGTGTTGTCCAACGCCAACACGATCATCATGATCGGGAAGACTCGCCACGACAACAAAATGGGGCGAGCTCTCTATGTGGCCAAACATCGCGGCAGTGCTTGCGAAGAAACCATCATGCCGTTCCACATCACCGAACACGGCCTCGTGTTTGATACGTAACACTCGATCGCCGTTCAATTCGCCTCCATCAAAAATCCGCGAGTAATCTCGTGGCGAGGATTCTCGAAGACCTGCTCCGGTGGGCCGCTCTCAATAATCGCACCCGAATGAAGAATATGGACCGTGTGAGCCACACTGCGGGCGAATTTCATCCCGTGCGTCACCACGATCATACCTTGTCCGCCCTTCGCCAGATCCTGCATCACCGAGATGACTTCCGCCGTCGTGTTCGGATCCAGAGCACTCGTGGGTTCATCGAACAGAATCGCCTCCGGCTGCATCGCCAGAGTTCTCGCGATCGCAACTCGCTGCTGTTGACCTCCGGAAAGTGATGTCGGGCGAGCATTACTCTTCTCCAGCATGCCGACTCGAGCTAACAGTTCTTTGGCTTTCCCGACGGCCTGTTCGCGGGATTGCTTCAACACCTGCATCGGCGCTTCGATCACGTTTTCGAGCACTGTGCGATGAGGAAACAAGTTGAACTGCTGAAAGACCATCCCGACCTTCCGGCGAATCTTCAGCAACGCGGCTTCACGTGACGCAATGTCGCCGCCTATCAGTTGCGTTCCCGACACATCAATCGATCCTTCGTCGAATGTTTCCAGTCCGTTGATGGTGCGCAGCAGAGTACTCTTGCCGCCGCCTGACGGACCCAGCAGAACACAGACTTCTCCTCGCGCCACGGACATGGTGACGCCACGGAGCACTTCCTGCGAACCATATCGCTTTACGATCCCGTTGAGAGTAATCATCAGCGTGATTCCTTTCCGAGTCGTCGTTCGAGTCGACCGGCCAGCAGTGACAAGGGATAACTCATCGCCAGGTACAGGAAAGCTGACAACAATCCGAGCTCAACAATTGCCCCGGTGTTGCGAGCCTGAATGTAGTACTCTTTGGAGAGCTCCACGACCGTGATCACACTACACACCGCCGTATCTTTAAACAGGGCAATAAAGTCGTTGGTGACGGGTGGTATGACGATGCGAGTCGCCTGAGGAATAATGATTCGCCGCAAAGCCAGATTGCGAGTCATTCCCAGAGACAGGGCCGCTTCCATCTGACCTTTGGGAATCGCCTGCAGTCCCGCGCGGTAGATTTCCGCTTCATAGGCAGAATAGTTGATAGCCAGCCCAGCAACGGCCGACCAAAACGCGCTGATGCTGAAATGAGTTCCGGGGAACAGATACTTCAGAACCTCGGGCACCAGGAAATAGATCACGTACAACTGCAGAATCAACGGAGTTCCTCGAACCAGTTCGACGTAGCATGTCGCTGGAATCGAAACGAACCATTTGCCATAGAGCTTCATTAAAGCCATCAGCAGGCCAATCAACACGGCCAGTGGCATTGCCGTGATGGACAACAAGACTGTCATCATTGCGGCCTTCACCAGGAACCAACCGCGTTGAGTAATCACTTTCAGACCATGCAATGATTGTGATGAAGACAGCTCTGGTCTCTTCGTGGAGTCTGTTTCTGAGCCACCTTCTGCCGTCCTTTGGTTGTTTGATTCTTCCGCCTTAACCAGCCCGCGAAATCCACCGTCCGCTGATGTCTCCAGAGCACGCAGGGCCTGCACGTCGTTCCACATGCCGTAGCGTTCAAAGATGGTGCGAAGACGACCGTCACGAAGCCCGGCGTTGATCGCTTCATTGACAGAATCAAGAAGCTTTCGATCACTTTTACGCAGCAAGGCCACGTAGAAGCCTCGCCCAACCGGAGGTCCCACAGGTTTCAGGTTCGGAAAGTCCTTGCGATAGAAATTCCAGATCGGCAAATCCTGAACATTCCCGTCGATACGATCCGTACCGAGTTCGGCCGCTCGCATGGCATCCGTAACGCCATCGAAAAGAGCCAGCTCAATCGTTGTCTTGTGTTCGGCCGCAAACGCCGCAGTAAAGTCTTCCGCCGCCGCGCCGCCAAGCAGTGACATCTTCCGAGGTTGTCCGGCAGGCTGAGTGATCAAATCGTTCCAAGACTGAATGGATTCGTCATCTTTGCGAGCCAGCAGTTGTAGTTCGTAGATGTAATACGGGATCGACGTACCGTACCGTTCTGCTCGGCCGGTATTCCATTCGAAACCATTCAGCACGATATCAATGTCGCCTCGATCCAGCAGATCCGGCAGCTTGTCCCATTGTCCCTGTGCAAACTGAGCGGTCACACCAATATGGCTGGCAATCAGCTCCGCCAGTTCCACTTCGAAGCCAACAAGCTTATTGGGATCCTTCTCGTCAGGAAAAACAAACGGTCCGCCGCCTTCCTGATCGGCCCCCCAGAC
>CAIXQV010000581.1 GCA_903921605.1 uncultured Planctomycetaceae bacterium
TCGAACTTCTTCTCCTGTCTTCAGGCCGTGACCTGCTGAAGTGATCACAAGGCTGGACGAATTTGCCGCAGCAGTGATGACGTTGGCTTTCCATGTGCCAAATCCGTTACCGGGAACATAGACGCCGTTGCCTGTCGAACCGTCGAGCCGGAATGTGTTGGCGTCAACGACGGTAATCTTGAAGACTCCGTTTGCAGCTGTATTTCCATTCACATTGCTGATTCGGACTCGCTGGCCGGACTTAAGTCCGTGGTTTGGCGACGTAATCTCAATCGGCCCTGCGTTTGTCGCTGCTCTAATCGTTCCCTGAGGCACCGTGTTCTGCATATCGACAGTGACAAATCCACGTGACACGCCGCTCGGCTGAACCAAAGGAACATACCAGGCACCGCCGCCAGCATAGCTGACACCCGGCAGGGTTCCGTTAACCCCGTTGAGCCGGAATTTATCTTTGTCGATGACTGTGATTGTCTGTGTACCATTTCCCGGATGATTAACGGCGGGATCGTCGTTAACCAATCCCTGCAGAATAATCTGATCTCCGGTGACCAAACCATGATTCGTGGTCGTGACCACGACAGAATTCAGATCCTGAACTCGCTCCACAACACCAGATCGCGAAGTCGTTGGCAGAACCCCGATTCCATTCCCACCGTTGTTCTGAATAACGTTCTCAAGAACAGCACCGGTGAAGTTGCTGTCGATCATGTTGAACCGGATACCGTCTCGACCAGCTCCACTGAAATCATTGCCCTTGATGACCCCGGTCATATCGCTGAATGCGTCGGCGTCCAGCAGTAACGCGTGGCCCGGCGATCCGAGAACCGTGTTGCCCTGAATCAACATGTTCGTCGTCGGGGAGTTTGTGACATCAATGACGATGCCTTGCGTCGTTCCGGCAGTCCGCGGACCGATTGCAAACTCCGAGGCCGTAATCTTTTTAGGATCGCCAACCATTTGTCCGGTGATCAAACGAGTGGCCGTTTTGGCCTGATTCTGCATCGTGGTGGTGATGTCTGCACCAATCAGGTCGTCGCCGAAAATGGCTGCAGCCTGACCGCCTGCACGGTCAATATCGATTACAAATGGGATCGACTCGCCGGGAGCAAAATCAGCAAAGGTCAGGGTCAACTTCTTCTTGTCTGCACTGACGACTGAACTCACAAACCCTGTCAGAGTCTGACTGGCCGCTGATGCCGTAAATGGTTTTCCTGTCGGAAGGGTCGCATCGAACTCCAGACCCAAAGCCGTCAGGTCGAGCACAAACGTTTGCAGCCATTCCCCCTGCGTGGAGTTGTTCGTCAGCACCATTGATTGCTCGAACGTGTCACCTTCAGCCCGGAAGATCAGCCCGGCACCCTGAGTGACCGTGCCAATGCTGTTGTCCAGAATCTGCAGTCCGTCCACGGGAGCGTTCGTGGAATTTACGCGGAGGAAGTCACGATTCACCGAGGAGATTTGTGCATTGTCAATGATATGAAAGTTGTCCGCGGTCCCGGCATTTACGTCCAGCAAAATACCCTCAACGCCCGCCCCGGCGGCAATTGTATTTTCAGTGACAACGCTCTCGCCAATATCAGAGCCGTTTAACGCACTGACTTTCAGGCCGGGAATCCGGGAGTCTTCAATCGTCAGAGCATTAACGTCCGTGTTCGTTAATGTCAGATCAATCCCCCGCGCTGTGCCTCGGATGTCAACGTCTTCAATCGAAATGGTATGCAGACCGGTGATGTTGGTCAGATCAATATCAAAACCCAGTGTTGAATACTGAGTCACCAGGATGGACTCGATTGTGAGATTCTTCAAGGTCCTTCCGGACAGGTTGATCGAAATCGCATCGCCGGATGTTGGCGAGATCGTGAATCCCTCGATCACAAGGCCGTCCTTGCCAGCCATGTCAAGATCGTCCACCTCGATACCGCCAGCAGCGTTCAGATAACCGGCTCTCGTGTCCGGATTGATGACCAAAGCTGTCAGCAGAGATCTGGCTTCCAATGACTCCGTCCTGACGGAATTTCGCGACGCTGAACGAGCAGTTCGGCGAGCACCGGATTTCTGAGTGAAATGAAGTCGGGCGGCTGAAAGCCATGTGTTCAATAGCATGGTGCTGTTACCTAAATGCAGACAGACCTGAGAAACTCATTCGAACGACGTTAACTTGATCCAAACTCACTTGATCAACATACAGTCCGGAGCGCAGGAAGCCCCCTGATGAACAGAAGTCATCGCTTCCTAGACTCGGAACAACGTTTCCTGTGGGTTGAGAGAAACCCGCAATCCCAATTTGTTTAGACAGGATTCCGTAGATCAGACGTGGAAAGGTTCGCTACCCAACACAGTCCATCAAA
>CAIXQV010000582.1 GCA_903921605.1 uncultured Planctomycetaceae bacterium
ATTGAACCAGCCCACGTCATCCATAAGACCATCAAAATAGCGAGTTGTATCGCCGGGATCACGACCGATATTCATTAAGCCGTTGACAGTGCTGACAGCAGAAGCCCATGTCAAATCGTTCGGTGTGAAATTGGTGAGATAGCCAGACTCAACGCCATCGATATAGATTCGCATGCGGCCAGTCGCATTGGTGGCGTTGAAGTCCCATGTGTACTGAATATTGTGCCAGGTATTCAGCAGTGTCGCGCCATCAGGGCCTGATCGAATAACGTTGTCCCCGCCTACGGTTGTCGTTCGGCCATAAACCTGACCTCCGCTGGTGTTTCGATACTGCATCTCGAATCCAGCGTTACCGGGACCTTCGAAGAACTGATTTCGTCGGCTCGTATCATGCATTTGCACCCAGAAATTCAGAGTGCCCGCCGTTCCCACATCAAACAGCGAACTCTGCCATATGCCAAAATCATCAGCGCCATCGAATTCAAGGGCTCCGCCAAAGACTCCACTCGTTGGACGCCACAGCGGGTCTGTGCTTCCAGGTTGTGGACCTGCGTACGCGAAGTTATTGAAGATATTGTTCTGGATCAGGATCTGATTCGTGTTCTGCGTCAACGATGGAGTGATGTAAACACCAGCGGGCTGAGCATAGACGCCGTTAACATTGGTTTCTGCAGAGTCATTCCAGTCAAACGTGTTGTGGACGATATCGAGCCCAGCGGCAGTCAGTCCCTGATTGGTAATCGTGACGGTGTAGTTCTGATTGCCCAAAGACTGGAAATCGAGCGTATCCAGTCCGTTACCGAAGTAGTTGAATGAGATTTCACCGCTGAACGCAAAGTTATTGGGGGTTCCTGCGGAATCCTGCGGTCCGATGGCAATCGGGCCCCAGCGGAAATGGTCTTCTCGAAACTCATTCCGTGTGATCAGAATATTTTGCCCACTGCCGGCATCCCCATCACGAATTGCGGCTCGGCCCCAGCGACCTTCGAAAACGGAATCAGAAACTTCCAATCCATCGGCACCGTTCGCGCCACTGCCTTCAAAAACAACAGCGCTGCGATAGCCTTCTCCGGTCGCATTACTTCCGAACAGAATGCGGTTGATCGAAGTAAAATCCGCAGTCGTAACAACAACGTAGCCCTGGTAGTCAGTTGTGTTATGAATCTGCCAGCCCAACTTGGCGTCACTCAGGATCACCTCGTCAGCCGAAATACGGATCGCTTCGTCGAAGTTTCCTGTGGGAGCTCCCGATTTCAGAATATTCGTGAGTCCCATGCCCTGACCATCAATGGTAACGGTCTTATTGACGGCCAGCGTCGATGTATGCAGGTATGTCCCCTGATCGACATGAATGATTCCGCCGGCGGTCACGGCTGTGATCGCCTCGGGGATCGTGGCAAAAGCATTGAGCCCATAGACTCCAGCCTGATTGCCAGCCGTCAGAAAATCATAATCCGCAACAGAGGCCCCATTCGTAAGCCCAACAAAGGTATTGGAAACATACACGTCCGTGACAGCGGCTGGTCGACGGACCAGCACAATGTCATTGCCCGTGCCGCCGTTGTAATAGATGCTGTATGCACCACCACCCCCGGCCGTGACAACAGCTCCGTTGGCGAGCCCCGAAAAGGTCCCGACGATAGCGTCAACGCCATCATTCTGAACGATCACATACACGTCTCCGGTCAGCGATTGAGTTGACCCGAGGTCCTGAAGATTCAACATCGCGGTGGAATTGATCGTGACAGTTCCTGTCACTTGCGTTTGGTCGTAATCAAGTCCCGCAACGGCTCCCGGATATCCACCAGCATTATCATCATCAACTTCAATCAGCAGCGTGGAACCACCCGTCAGCGTCAGGTTGCCCGAGGTCGTAATCCCGGGGCTGTTTCCCGGGGAAAGCACTCCGTTCGGGCCGATCGTGAGTGCTCCGGAAATATTCAGCCAGCCTCCAAGGAGGCCACCATCAGAAATCTCGATTCCGTTGTGGATAATGCCAGTTCCGATCAGCTGAGCGTGTTCAGCAAGCAGACTACCGGCATAGCTGTCACCCGACAGCCGTACTTGTGATTCCTGCAGCAAAGTTACAATGCCGGCTGACTCAAACTGCAGACTCCCAATCTCAACATCGCCGTTGCCCAGCGTAATGCTGTCGGCGTTCATCTCGGCGTGCCCGGTCACCTGCAATAGGCTTTCTGAGGTGTCAGCCAGCAGGCCGTCGACTTGCAACGCTAACGAACTCGCAGAATTTTGCCCGATCAGAGTCGCCTGCGAGGATTCATGAATGTGTACATGTCCTGCGGAATGAAACGTTAAGCTGCCACTATGGAATTCGCCTCGGACGTCAATCTCGTCCGCCGTAAGGTCTGTGTTTCCATGAACGGTTAATGTCGCCGTATCAGCGAGCTGAATCGAACCTTCGGATGAAAGAGTCAGCTCAGCAGCACTGCTTGAGCCTGTCAGTTCTACAGCTGAATCAACATCTATCTCAACTGACTCTGTGGCTGTTACAGACAAACTGCTCAGATCGACGTGATCAGCAGCATGCTGCCCAAGGACGATTGAAGATGCTTCAAATGAAGCATGTCCGCCAACCTCGATCTGCGCGTCGACGCTGTTTGTCAAAGTTCCAGCGACAGACAGGTTAACCGACTCTGTGACCTGCAGCGTTGAAATTTCAAGATCGTCTGAATCATGCAGGGTCAGGCTGTCGGCTTCAATGCTGATTGAATCAATATCGTTGGCGGAGTCCAGCACAACATCAGCGGCACCGGCAATCGTTAATTGACCAATCGAGAAGGCGCTTCCCGAATCCGTAATGTGAATCGGTGTACCTGAGCCATGAATCTGCAACTCGCTCAGAGACGGTAAGGCCACCGTCAGAACATTACCGTTCAAGCTGACAGCCGGATCCAATGGACCGGGATTTTCAGAAAGCCAGGTTCCGGACGATAGCTCAAGTTGAAACTCGTTATTGTTCGCATCAAAAGAAACATCAACCGCGTCGGTGGCTCCATCAAAGGCTTCCACTGTCAGGATATCACCCACTAGCGCAAAGCTGGCGTCGGGCAGGCGGCGGTCTTCCAGACGCACGACTTTCAGTTGACGTTGCCGCAGACGATAGTGCCGTTTCATCCAGACAGCAATTTTTTCACGCAGTCGATCAAGATAGTTCGGAAGACTCATGAAAACGTCCGTGGAGAATAAGCGTCGAGGAACAGATCGGTCCCGGGATTGTCAGGCTCTGAAGACCCCCAACGCAAGTTGGAACACTGGTTTTGCCGGCTGACTCACACCCTTAACAGGCAAGAACCGTGCCCTTTCACTCAGGGGACCGCGTTCAGGATCCCTTGAAGGCTGATGCACAGTTGCAGGGATTCTGCCACCTGGGACGATGAAATCGGTCAATCCTGACAGGCTCAGGTTCGCTTTTGGGCCCTGTCGATCAGTAAAAGAGAGGATTTCGCGCGCGTCGGAAGAACGGAGTTTTCCATGCTGGATGCACTATTTTGCAGAGCATTCTGCCTCAGTACCCTGTTCGGACTGCTGCTTAACGGTTCGAGCCCTGGCGATGACTCCCTGACGACGACCCCAGCAGCGTCGCCCGAATCAGAATCAACCGCCCCTCCAGTCGTCGCGCAAACTCAGCTACCGGGCACTGAACAAGCACTTCTCTCGGCCGAAGATTTGCCTTTTCTTGCCGTCCCTGAAGAATCGTCCACTGTTGCCGAGAATCAACAGGCATCCAACGAAACGTTTCCGGAAAGCGACAGCGGTCCGGCCGAGGTGAAAGAAGACACCTTCTTCGTGTACAGCTATCTGAACTACGTCACGATGTCTTGTGTTTCGGCTCTTGATGATCCGGATCAGTTCCCCGGAAAGTTGTTCTGCGTCGCCAGCACACAACACGCTGAGAATGCTCAGTCCGCCGCCGGCGATGGTTCCTCCAACATGCCCGAGGAGAAGCAAGAGGCTTCGCAGCAATCCTCGATGCCAGTCGTTTCGAAGCGTAGGCCACTGACAGCCATCCGACTTGCGGACTCAATCGTACAACTCGACGACTCTGGCCAACCGCTTGCAAAACCAGAAGACAGCAATCCTCAGCAGTCAACGGCCATACCCGCTGAACATCATTACGTTCCCGCGCCGTGGCACCGTTCGCATGCATCGCGAAACACTTACCCAATTCGATATCAGCCGCTCTACTTTGAAGATCCCAACATGGAGCGATGTGGCGAAACTGGCGGCTGTCTGACCGAGGTCAAATCCATCGCGCACTTCGCCGGAAGGATCCCATTGCTGCCGTATATGATGGCCTCAAATTCGCCACACAAATGCGTGCGATCGCTACCTGACTGTCCAACCTGTCAGCAGTTTGGTCCAGATGCATACCTTCCAAAACCCACCGTCAAAGCCATCGCAGTTCAGGCGGCGGCGACTGTCGGTGCGATTTATGTAATACCGTAGGAACTGACTGTCGTTCATTATTCTGTTGGGTGCAGAAGTGCCCCAATATCTCCGCCGGAATCAGTCGGTCGCCAATGTCGCCGTCTCGCTCCGTCGAGACGAGGCCTTGAGGACGGCCCTTCGATGAAAAAATTCGGGGCCGATCCCCAGCACAGCATTGTCAACGTTGTTTGAAATTATCGACCGGCTCCGGCAGCACAACGTGCACCGTACAAGGCACATCTTGCGGAGCAAGATGGCTACATTGGTGGGTACATGATCGACCACTGATCTGTTTTCAAAGTAGCCGTCTCGCTCCGCCGAGACGAGGCCTTGCAGACGGCCCATCGCTGAAGAAACTCCGGGGCGATTCTCAGCATAACTTCATCAACGCTGCTTGAAGTTATCGACCGGCTCCGGCAGCACGACGTGCACCGTACAAGGCACATCTTGCGGAGCAAGATGGCTACATTGGTTGGCACATGATCGACCACTGATCTGTTTTTAAAGTAGCCGTCTCGCTCCGCCGAGACGAGGCCTTGCAGACAGTCCGTCGCTGAAGAAACTCCGGGGTGATTCTCAGCATAACTTCATCAACGCTGCTTGAAGTTAGCGACCGGCTTTGGCAGAAAAACGTGCATCGTACAAGGCACATCTCGCGGAGCGAGATGGCTACATTGGTTGGCACATGATCGACCACTGATCGGTTTTCAAAGTAGCGGTCTCGCTCCGCCGAGACGAGGCCTTGCGGACAGTTCGTGGCTGAAGAAACTCCGGGGCGATTCTCAGCATAACTTCATCAACGCTGCTTGAAGTTAGCGACCGACTTTGGCAGCACAACGTGTACCGTACAAGGCACATCTTGCGGAGCAAGATGGCTACATTGGTCGGCACATGTGGGCCAGCGGAATTCTACACGGCTCGCAATGATCATCTGTTGGCTGCTGCAAAAGCCGTCCCCCCCAACGCAGGGTTGGGGGCTACGAACGCAGCGATCTGCAAGTACCGGGATTGCTCTAATGCCGGAAATGTCGCATTCCGGTGAAGATCATGGCGATGCCATGTTCGTTGCAGGCGGCGATCACTTCGTCATCATTCTTTGAACCGCCCGGCTGAATGGCGGCTTTGATTCCGGCTTTGGCCGCTGCGTCAATCCCGTCGCGAAACGGAAAGAACGCATCAGACGCGACAACGCCGCCCTGGCTGCGATCTCCGGCCTTGAATGCTGCGATCATCGATGAATCCAGACGGCTCATCTGCCCTGCTCCTGCTCCAAGCAACATGCCATCCTTTGCGAACACAATCGCATTGGATTTGACGTGGCGACAGACAGCCCACGCAAACTTCAGGTCCGACAATTCCTGGGCTGTCGGCTGGCGATCGGTAACAACCTTCCAGCCTTCGTCAGACTGCCGCAGGTCATCACGATCCTGAACCAATAACCCGCCGCTGACTCGACGATAATCCGGAGCCCCACGATCGGTATCCAGAAATTCAACCTGCATCAGTCGCACGTTGCTCTTCCATTTTGGCTTTGTCGTCAGCAATTGGCGAGCTGCATCTTCATAGCCCGGAGCAATGATCGCTTCAATAAATCGCCCCGGAACACACATGCGTTCGGCAGTGGCAACATCCACGATACGGTTCAACCCGATAATGGAACCGAACGCACTGACTGGATCTCCTTCGTAGGCTTTCTCGAAGGCATCGGCCAGATTCTCCGCGACAGCACAGCCGCAGGGATTGTTGTGCTTGATAACGCAGGCTGCTGGCTGAGCATAGTCCGACACGATCGACTTGGCGGCATCCAGATCAAGCAGATTGTTGTAGGATAACTCCTTGCCATTCAACTGCTGAGCACTCGCCAGAGATGTTGCGGATGGTCGATCTTCCACATAGAACGCAGCACGCTGATGAGGATTCTCGCCGTAGCGCAGATCCTGCTGCAGTCGATAAGTCAAAGACAATCGCTGACCGAAGGAACTGATTTCTCCCGACTCTTTGGCGACCACATTCGCCATGTAATCACTGATCGCGCGGTCGTAGGTGGCGGTCATCTCGAATGCTGCCGCAGCAAGGCGTCGACGGAAGGATTCACCCATCGTGCCGGCCTGCAGTTGCTGAAGAACTTCTTCGTATTGCGACGGCTGAGTCACGATCGCGACATGGGCATGATTTTTGGAGGCCGATCGCACCATGGACGGGCCACCGATATCGATGTTTTCAACAGCCTCATCAAAGCTGACATCTGGCTTTGCGACGGTCTCCTGGAACGGATACAGGTTCACAACGACGATCTGGAATGGAATAATCCCGTGGGCCTGAATGGCGGCCGCATCGGAGGCCAATGTCGGGCGTCCCAGAATTGCACCGTGAACCTTGGGGTGCAGTGTTTTAACGCGACCATCCATGATCTCCGGAAATCCCGTGTAGGTGGTCACGTCAATCACCGGAACACCGGCCTGCT
Source organism: uncultured Planctomycetaceae bacterium (assembly GCA_903921605.1). Next base: position 6,914 of record CAIXQV010000582.1, read on the forward strand.
CCAGAAACTTACGAGTTCCCCCGGTCGAAAGAATCTCATAACCCAGTGCCACGAGCCCCTTCACGAAGGGCTCAAGTCCGGTCTTATCACTGACACTGACAAGCGCACGCAGAGGCATGGAAGAAGTCATGAGGATTACGATCTGTTCGATGGGAAAAGAAAATGCCGCTGAGGATGAACTCAGCGGCAGAGAGGTTTTGCGAGTTGCACAATTCTAGATACGCAGAATTCGCTGGTCAATTTTTCGAGTCCGGTTTGTCAGAAGACTCCCGATCTCGCGTGCTGGTTACCAACTACGCCTTGACCATCTGTTCTGCGGCCAGTTCCTTCAGAGCTCGCTTGTAGTCAACCGGCATAATCTTGTGGAACTGCCCCAAAGATTTCTGCCAGTGATCGAGGATGTTCTTCGCAACACCGGATCCGGTATAGCGATGATGATTCTCGATCAGAGTTTTCAACTCCTGAATGTCAGCTTCCTCGGTCATCTTTTCAAGAGCCACCATTTCCAGATTGCAGTTCACCAGAAACTGGTTGTCCGGATCGTAAACGTAGGCAACTCCTCCGGACATTCCGGCAGCGAAATTGCGTCCTGTTGGGCCCAGAACGACTGCTCGACCGCCGGTCATGTATTCAAGACCGTGATCGCCACAGCCTTCGATAACAGCCGTTGCACCGGAGTTTCGCACGCAGAATCGTTCCGCCGCGACACCTCGGAAATAAGCTTCCCCGGATGTTGCTCCGTAGAGAGCTACGTTGCCGATGATGATGTTCTTTTCAGGGACGAAGGTGACATCCTTTGGCGGATAGACGATCAGGCGACCGCCTGACAGACCCTTGCCGGCGTAGTCATTCGCATCACCTTCGACTTCAATTGTGATGCCATGCACCAGCCATGCACCAACGCTCTGACCTGCCGATCCCTTTGCTTTGATGTGGATCGTGTCAGTTGGAAGTCCGTTGGCTCCGTGAGCCCGGCTGACTTCGTTGCTCAGAATCGTCCCGAATGCGCGATCGATATTCTGGATTGTTGTGTCGATGCGAACATGCTTCCTCTCCTTCAGAGCAGGCTCGCACTTCTGCAACAATTCCATGTCGCGAACGTTGTCCAGAGCATGATCCTGACTGATCGTACAATAAGTCTGCACACCATCATGCGGCTTCTTCGCTGGCGTCAGAATCGGTGACAGGTCAAGTTGGCTGGCTTTCCAGTGAGTAACTGTGGAGTCAAGTTCCAGCATGTCGACTCGACCGACCATTTCATTGATCGTGCGGAAGCCAAGCTCTGCCATGATCTCCCGAGTTTCCTCAGCCACCATGAACAGATAATTCACAACATGCTCTGGCTTGCCCTGGAACTTCTTGCGAAGTACCGGATCCTGAGTCGCGATGCCGACCGGGCATGTATTCAAGTGACACTTTCGCATCATGATACAACCCAGAGTAATCAGCGGGGCTGTCGCAAAACCAAACTCCTCTGCCCCCAGCATGGTCGCCACAACCACGTCGCGACCTGTCTTGAGCTGACCATCGGTCTGCAGTCGAACTCGACTTCGCAGGTCATTCATGACCAGCGTCTGATGAGTTTCCGCGATCCCGAGTTCCCATGGCAAACCAGCATGCTTGATGCTGGTCAGTGGGGAGGCTCCCGTACCGCCTTCGAAGCCGGAAATCAGGATGTTGTCGGCATGACCCTTGGCCACACCAGACGCAATCGTTCCGACGCCGACTTCTGACACAAGCTTTACACTGATTCGAGCACGACGGTTTGTGTTCTTCAGGTCAAAGATCAACTGCGACAGGTCTTCGATCGAGTAAATGTCGTGATGCGGCGGAGGACTAATAAGTCCCACACCTTTCGTGGACATGCGAGTCTCAGCGATTGTCTTGTCGACCTTGTGACCAGGCAGCTCACCACCTTCTCCAGGCTTTGCCCCCTGAGCAATCTTGATCTGCAGCTCGTCCGCGTTCGTCAGATACCATGAGGTCACGCCGAACCGACCGGACGCGATCTGCTTAATCGCCGATCGACGAGAATCACCATTCTCCATTGGTTCGAAACGATCGTATCGCTCTCCACCTTCCCCGGTATTGCTTTTGCCGCCAATGCGGTTCATCGCAATCGCCAGAGACTCGTGAGCATCAGCAGAGATCGAGCCGTAGCTCATTGCACCAGTACAGAATCGCTTGACGATATCTGCTACTGATTCGACCTCATTCAGGGGAACCGGATTTCCTTTGCGGAACTTCAACAAACCACGCAAATGGCAAGCGCGTGTGGTCTCGGTGTTGACCAGCTTCGAAAAGTCCTTGTACGCCGCCTTATCTCCGGTTCGAGCCGCCTGCTGAATTCGACCGATCGTGTGAGGATTCCAGGCGTGCTTCTCACCCTGACGACGCCAGGCGTAGAGTCCCTGGTTTGGCAACTCCTGAGAGATGCTGTCTGGATTCTCGGGGAAGCCAACATGATGGCGCATTAGCGATTCCTGCGCCAGCACGTCAAAGCCAACTCCCTTGATCCGGCTGGAAGTTCCAGCGAAGCAAAGATTGACCACTTCGTCTGCCAGGCCCAGAGCTTCAAAAATCTGAGCGCCCTTGTAGCTTTGCAAAGTTGAAATGCCCATCTTTGCCATGACTTTGAGCATGCCGTGAGCCACACCGGATCGATAAGCCGCGATAATGCGGTCATCATCCCAGTCATCCGTCAGCTTGCCATCAAGCCGAGCCTGTCGCAGAGCATACAGTGCCAGATAAGGATTGACCGCGTCTGCTCCGTAGCCGATCAGCAGACAGAAGTGATGAACTTCGCGAGCTTCGCCAGACTCAACCAACAGGCCGATCTGAGTTCGCAATTCGTATCGAACGAGGTGATGATGGACGGCACCAGTCGCCATCAAAGAACTGACGGGCACTCGATCCGCACTGACCTTGCGGTCGGACAAGACGATGAGACTAAAGCCACTCTTAATTGCATCACGAGCTTCGGTGCAGATACGATCGATTGCTGAACGCAGCCCTGAAACCCCTTCGGACTTCGGATACGTAATGTCGATGACCTGACACTTCCAGCCGCGATGGTTTACGCCTTTCAGGTTGGCCATCTGATGATTCGTCAGAATCGGATGAGGCACCGCGAGGCGATGACAGCTTTCCTTCTGAGTATCCAGCAGATTGGCTTCAGGACCGATGTAGCATTCCAGCGACATGATGACTTCTTCACGGATCGAGTCGATCGGCGGATTCGTCACCTGTGCAAACAACTGATGGAAGTAATCGTACAACATGCGAGGCTGATCGCTGAGGCACGCCAGAGCCGCATCGTTGCCCATCGAACCAATCGGATCCTTATCCGCCTTGATCAACGGCAACAACATGAAATTCATCGTCTCAGCCGTGTAGCCAAAGGCCTGCATACGGCTGAGGAGTTCCTGGCCGGTTAAACGCTCGGAAGGTGTCTTCTTCGGCAATTCATCCAGCTGAATTCGCTGCTCCTGAACCCATTGACGGTACGGACGACGTGAGGCCACTTCCGACTTCAGCTCTTCGTCGTCGATGATGCGGCCTTTTTCGAAGTCAACCAGAAACATACGACCCGGCTGCAGTCGTCCCTTGTACAGAACGTTCTGAGGTTCGATGTCCAACACACCGACTTCGCTGGCCATCACGACGCGATCGTCTTTTGTGACGTAGTAGCGGCTTGGTCGCAGGCCGTTTCGGTCCAGGGTCGCACCGATATAATGACCATCGGTAAACGAGATCGACGCTGGTCCGTCCCACGGTTCCTGAATCGAGGAGTAGTATTCGTAGAAGGCTCGCTTCTCTTCCGGCATTGTCTGATGATTCTGCCATGCTTCCGGCACCATCATCATCACAATTTCCTGCAGTGTACTGCCGGAATGATACAGCATTTCGAGGGCGTTATCGAAGCAGCCGGAGTCGGAAGTGTGCGGCTCAACAATCGGGAAGAGCTTCTTGATGTCTTCGCCGAATAATGGGCTCTTCATCATCCCCTGACGTGCAAACATCCAGTTCGAGTTGCCCTTCACGGTATTGATTTCACCGTTGTGTGACATAAATCGCAACGGCTGAGCACGATCCCAGCTCGGGAAGGTGTTTGTCGCAAAACGCGAATGCACCATGGCGAGATGTGTGTCGTAATCAGGAGCCTGCAGGTCTTTGAAGAACGGCAGAACCTGGAACGAAGTCAGCATTCCCTTGTAAATGATAAGCTTCGTTGACAACGAGCAAACATAGAACAACAGGGCCTGAGACATATCGCTGTTACGCAGCTTGTGGCTGGACAGTTTGCGAATAATGAACAGCTGACGTTCGAGAGCATCCTTGTCGAGTCCCGGAGCCCCGCCTACGAACAACATTTCCATGTGAGGCGCGCAGGCTCGAGCGGACTTGCCGATGTCGGCTTTGTCGAAATCCACTGGCAACTGACGCCATCCCAGCAGAGTTTGTCCCTGCTGGGCGATGAACTCTTCAACAGTCTTTTTGCAGATCGCTCGCTGAGTTTCATCCTGCGGAAGGAACACGATCCCGGCGCCGTATTTACCCGCCTCTGGAAGATCGACACCAATGTCCGACTTCGCGACTCGCGCCAGAAACGTATGCGGCAACGCCGTCAGCATCCCGGCTCCGTCACCGGTGTTGGATTCGCAACCGCAAGCGCCGCGATGATCCATGTGGCGAAGGATTCGGTCAGCATCATCAACGATCTGATGGGACCGCACACCCTTGATATTCGCGACAAAGCCCACACCGCAATTGTCATGTTCGTTACGAGGGTCGTACAAGCCCGTCGCTTCCGGCGCACCAAAAGAAGGCCGGAACGGGGCTGGATACTGATTACCGCGAATGTCTTCCATGTGAGTGATCCTCGTTCAATTGTCGTTCAGACCTTGATGAGCGGCAGGGCGTAGGCCCTTCGAGCTCACCAGCGACGACACGAAGGGTTGCCACCCTGTCGCTCGTCTGTTTGTTGTTTTTCTTCCGACTACCGGCCGGAAACGGTGTGTGCGCATCGAAGTTGCCACCAGAATTCGCTGACACACGTGATCAGGACACGGTCAGCTCAGTGGCAGAATGGCCCGTTTGGACGCGGCCGCGCGTTTCACACCCGCATTGACAAAGTTGGCGACTGATGCCGCCTGCGAACCAGCAACCACTTCGGACGAACAAATCGTCCAACCCGCGGTCAGAGACCGTGAGAATACAGCGGATGAAGCTCGAAGCAGGTTCAGCATGATTTCTGACAAACCAGTTTTCAGTCACAGAAAAATGTCGATCGATGGCGCTTCACACGAAGCCCTCGGTTCACGACACCGAAATCGATGTCAGGAACCGCATTCTGGCAGGAAACTTCGGTGGAAAAGCGCCTTCCAGACCAGAAGTTGTACAAATGCCGGAACCTGACAGCGTCTGTAGGTTCACGGAATCCGCGCTATTCTGGCCCCCAAATTGTTTCAAGCTTCCAGCTCGAAAACAAGCAATCGGCCACTGCTTCTGCCGGATCAGAGAAAACCCCGGGCGAACTCACGTCGCGGTGCCCCACTTTGCTGCGCTTCGGAGGCAGATTCTGGGCGATTTCGCCAGCAATCAGGGGTGGGGCGTCACGGAAAGGCGGAGATCACTGAACCGCGTCGCCGTCGGCCTTGCCGATCATTCGGGCTCGTGGACGGCGGCTCCGCAGCGGTGCTGACCGTTCGACGGATCCATCCGATGACTCGACGGACTGATCTCCGTCTTCGGCGTCCTCTTCATCCTGCGAAACGACAGCCACCTGCCTGGTTTCCGTTGCTGAGATCGAATTCGCCTCGAACCCGGCTGACTGTCCTTCAATAGCAGGCGGCACCGCTTCCGGATTCTGAGCTGAAACTCCCAAAGAGATCGCTTCAGGAGTCATCGCCATGCCGTCCATCGTCATCAGGTCGTCAACCTGCAACAGCTCAGCCAGGTCGACTGTCGCCATCCACGAATCCGACAGGGACTGCAGATAACTTGTCACCACTTGAGTCAACGTTTGCTGAGCCACCACGACCTGAGCAAAGTCGATGGATTCACCGTCGATCAGAAAACGATCGTAGACTCCTCTATAAACTCGCACCTGATCGGGTAACAAGTCCGTGCGATAACTTTCAGAGATCGTACGACTGGTTGCGTAGCGGTTGTAGTTCTCCGCAAGCTGTGACATCAAAGTATTGTTCGTCTCCGTCAGATTCTGGCGTGCTCGAACCAGTTCCGCATGAGCCGAAGTAATGTTGCCCTGGTTCCGGTTAAAAGCTGGTACCGGCGCGGAGACCTGGACGTTGGTCGAATAGTCTGACAGAGGAGTTGTATCATCATGCTGGAACGCGGCGTATAACGTCACATTCGGAATCGGAATTGCTTCCTGCAGTCTCAGGTTACTTCCGGAACTCGCGATGCGAGCATTCGAAGCAATCAGATCCGAATGCCGCTGAAGCATCGTGACCATGGTTTCGTAATCAACAACCGGTACAGGAAGATCTACTGAGCCAGCGACTTTCTGGCGTGTCATATGAGGCATGCCGACCGCAGCCACCAACTGACGCCATGTCGCATCAAGGCTGTTACTGGCTGTCGTGACCGAATTGCGAGCCTGCACCGCGAATACTCGCAACTGCAGTGGCTCATAAGGAGCTGACTCGCCGCCGGTCACAAGGTCAATTTGAGCCCGGTAGACCTCTTCGCTGAGCTTCGCAATCGCTCGATTGAACTTCAGCTGCTCCTGAGCTATCAACACTTTGAAATAGTTTCGACGAACATCGCTCGCCAGGCGAACTCGTGCTTTGCGAAGATCAGCCTGAGCGGCTCTGACGTTGTTCAGGGCAACGTTCTGTGCCAGCGTCAGTTTGTCAGCAGTGACGAATTCCTGAGTAAAGAACACACCGTTATACCCGGCGGTGCGAGCTGTCCCGATCGTGTCACCTTCGTAACCGAACGTTGGATTTGGATAAAGTCCGGCTTGAACCGCTTTGCCCCGAGCCTGCTCAACATCAGCTGCAGCCTGACGAATGACCGGACTATTGTCGACGGCCATTTGCTGCATCGTGGACAATGTCAAAGGTGCGGAGTCGGCATCCGGGCCAGGTTCTACTTTTGCTGGCTCGACGTTCGGGAACAAAGCATCGGCCAATGACTTACGCTGTTCGATCGACTGAGTCGGATCCATTGGCGGAAGAACAAGCGGTGCCGCATCGGCTCCTGGCAGTTCTTCAGGGATGTTAAATCGTCGATTCACCGCAGGAGGTCCTGCAGCTTTGTTTTGTGCATTCGCTTCGTCTGTGCCGATGGCCTCTGCTCGACGAAATGATGCCTCTTTGGTGGAGTCATCTGCAGGCTTGGCGGCCTTCTCGGGTTTTTCCGGAATCGGAGTGGTGTCTGCGAAGGTGGTCGCTCGAGCCGCAAACAGCGACGAACAACATCGATTGACCGTCTGACATCCCGTGGACGACAACAATGCTGCACCACAAAGTAGTGGCGCGACGGCACGAATCTTCATGAGAGGACTCCATTCCAATCAAATTGCACAAGGGCTCAATCCATGAGACCTGCCGATTTGATCGACGGTTCCCGATGTGCACCTGAATCTCATGATGCGGTCATTCCCGACTGTGAGTGCCACTCCGGCGTCACGCAACGCAGAGGCGGATCAATCGGAAGGACAGGAACCAGATAACTGTCTTCGCCCGCGCAATCGTTACGACCATTCAATCAACCGCAGTCACGGTGCTGGTGTTTTTCGGTACCAACTGCAGTTCGCCAAGGCAGAATGGCTGAGAACTGAAGGCGAGACTCCCGTATCGCGTGGCCTCATTCGCGGTCGGTTGATGGCCGCCAGCCCTTTGACGATTTCTTTTGACGTTGGTCTCCAGCAACAAGCTGGCGTTCTTCGGCTGACAAGATCTTCCATTCCCCTGCCGGGAGTTCTCCCAGAGTCAGTTCACCAATTCGATTTCTCAACAGACGTAAAGTGGGATGACCGATCGCGGCCGTCATGCGACGAACCTGACGATTTTTGCCTTCCACTAATTCGAGAATAATCCAGCAGTCAGCCACACTCTTGCGAAAACGTATCGGGGGATCTCGCGGTGGAACGTCTGGCTGAGGATCCGGCAATCGAGCATGACACGGCAAAGTCTTTCGTCCCTGAATGATCAGCCCCGATGCCAGTTGCTGCAAACTCTCTGCGGATGGAATTCGCTCCACCTGCACCCAGTACTCTCGTTCATGGGCCTGTCGAGGCTCCAGAAGTCTCGCGTTCCATTCGGGTTCATCACTGAACAGCAACAGACCCTCCGAATCTGCATCGAGCCGGCCTATAGGGTACACGTTTTTGGGAAAACCGAATTCCGCCAGCGGACGATTCGGCGAGCCATCAGACGTAAACTGTGACAGAACTCCGTAAGGTTTATGGAATGCAATCAACATCGGGTTTTGACTTACAGAGTTGCGTGATTCGCGATATGCAAAAGCCCCGTTGACGGAGCGACGGGTGTACCGTACACCCGTCGCTCCGTCAACGGGATTCTTTCTTCATACCGAATTCAGGTATCGCATCTTACTCACGCCAGTTCCAGGCCGCCAACTTGCCGCGAAAACAGAAAACAGTCCCCCCGACAAGTCGCGCAGGAAAATGTTGGGGGACTCGATATGATCCGGCGCCTATAGTTCTGCCATTCACCATTCGTAAACTCATGCTTTTTCGAACGAACGCATCATGCCAGTCACTCGCATCGCAACAATTCTTCGCGACGGTCAGCCAGAAACCTCCATCATCGCCAAAGGTTGGGTGAGAACTCGCCGTGATTCCAAGAGCGGTTTCTCGTTCATCGAACTGAACGACGGCAGCTGCATGAAAAATCTGCAGGTCGTCGTGGAGAGTAAAGTTCCTGGTTACGAAGAGTCCATCAAAGACGTGACCACCGGGGCCAGTATTTCAATTGAGGGAACTCTGAAGGAATCTCCGGGCAAGGGGCAGCGAATCGAGTTACATGCTCATTCTTTGACCATCCTTGGTGTTGCGGATCCGGCCACTTTCCCTCTGCAGAAGAAGGGACACAGCATGGAGTTCCTGCGCGAGATCGCTCATCTGCGACCTCGCACAAATACATTCGGCGCGGTGGCTCGAGTTCGCAACTGCATCAGTTGGTCGATCCATAATTTTTTCCAGCAGCGAGGATTCCTGTACCTGAATACTCCAATCATCACGACCAGTGATTGTGAGGGTGCTGGAGAGATGTTCCAGGTGACGACGCTGGATCTGGCGATGCTGGCGAAAAAACAAATCGATGCGATCGACTGGAAGCAGGACTTCTTCGCCAAGCCGGCTTCATTAACCGTCAGCGGACAGCTTGAGGCAGAAACCTATGCAACGGCTATCGGCGACTGTTACACCTTCGGCCCTACGTTCCGAGCTGAGAACAGTAACACGACTCGACATCTGGCGGAGTTCTGGATGGTCGAACCAGAAATGCCGTTTTATGAACTTCCAGACAACATGGATCTGGCCGAAGCGTTTATCAAGACGATGGTCAGTGATGTGCTGGAAAAATGCCCAGATGACATGAACTTCTTCAATGATCGCATCGACAAAACCGTGCTGGCCAAGCTGGAGAATATTCGCAACAAAGAGTTTGTTCGACTGCCTTACACCGACGCCATCGACATCATTCAGAAGAGCGGCAAGACGTTTAATTACGCTGTTCAGTGGGGTAGCGATCTGCAGACCGAGCATGAGCGATTCCTGACCGAAGAACACTTTGGGCAGCCGGTCATTCTGTTCAATTATCCTCGGACGCTCAAACCGTTCTACATGCGATGCAATGAAGACGGCAAGACCGTGCGAGCCATGGACGTGCTGGTTCCGGGTGTCGGCGAAATCATCGGCGGCAGTCAACGTGAAGAGCGGCTCGATGTTCTGATCCAGCGTATGCAGGAATGTCATTTGAATCCGGATGACTACTGGTGGTACGTTGATCTTCGCCGATATGGTACAGTGCCGCACTCCGGATTTGGTCTGGGGCTTGAACGAGCTGTTTTGTTGATCACGGGGATGACCAATATTCGCGACGTGATTCCTTTCCCCAGAACTCCCGGGCACGCCGATTTTTGATTTGACATTCGCTGAAGGCAGAAATCCCGTCGACGGAGCGACGGGTGTACGGTACGCCCGTCGCTCC
>CAIXQV010000583.1 GCA_903921605.1 uncultured Planctomycetaceae bacterium
ATTGAGGCTGATCTGCGAGACGCCCGGTGACACGACCCTCGTTTTTCCAACGAGGTCCATCGAAATTGTGTGCAGCCCCTTACCTCGTAAATGCCACTGTTGAGTATTCTGCTCACCGGTGGTGAGCATTGATTGCCCATTCACCGCTGACGACACTGCTTTCGGTGGACCGGCGAGATAAACGTCCCCAAGGGCCAGAGGAACGATGACCCATTCTTTAACGGAGTTTACCTGAATCTGTAGATCAATTTTCAGGCGCACTTCGTCCTGATCAATGCTGCCCTCAACTTCCAGTTGAGATACTGTGAAGCGCGGCTCATTTCGCTGTCCTTCAACACGTTGCAGAATCTCTTCAACAATGCCGTTGCCCAGCAGATCAGAGACTGGGACCAGTTGGCCCTGAGGAGTCCGAAAAAGGATTGCCCCCGCCTCCACACTGGATTCCGCCGCAACTGCGGCAGTCGCTTCGTTCGTCCCGGAGGGTGGCAGTAGAGCGTTATCAGACTGGGCGTAAAGCCCAGATCCAGACAAGATCATCCAAAGCTGCAGTGACAGCAGGCAGATTAATGGCCTCATCGACCCGCTTCCTTTCTGCATCAGACGACGCGGACTCCGAAAATGACTCTCCTGTTAGTTTAGGCGGAATTTGGCGGCTGGTGAAGGCGTTGAAGGAAATCAACGGAATGCGGTTACGAGTTCTTGGCGAAGTGTCGCAGTACTGGCAGCAAGCAGGCTTGGAACGAAAACATCAAATTCATCGCCTGTAAGGGTTGTAATGGATCCTCCAGCTTCAGAAACCAGTAAGGCCCCCGCCGCAACATCCCATGCGTAGAGGCTGCTGGACCAAAACGCATCAATTTGACCGCAAGCCACGTAAGCCAGATTCAACGCTGCTGAGCCTGTCCTTTGTACTGTTTGCAGTTGTGTGAGTGCTTTCAGGAATCTCTTCACGGCTGGATTCTCGGGATCCGTTGCGACGGGCAAGCTTGCAATTGCCATCGCAGACTTCATTTCGGTCTCTCCACTCGTCTGAATGCGCTGCCCGTTGCGAAACGCACCATGTCCAATTACCGCCGAGAAAGTTTCGTTGCGAGTTGGGTCATGGATAACACCGACAACAATTCGCCCGCCAACAGACAAGGCGATCGATACGCAGTAGTACGGGAAACTGTGCACATAGTTTGTGGTGCCATCGAGTGGGTCGATAATCCAGAAAGCTTCTGTCCCCGGCGTTCGATCATTGAGATTTTCTTCGCCAAGGAATCCATGGTTTGGAAAATGCCGCTTGAGACTTTGGACGATCGCCGACTGTGAGGCTTCATCCGCTTCGGTGACGAGGTTGGACCGACTCTTTTCCCGGACAGAAAATCGTCCAATCCATTCCTGAAGAACTTTTCCACCCTGTTGCGCGGCTTCGACTGCGGCTGAGAGCCAGAGTTGCAGATCGTCCGCTTTGAATTCTGATGGCTTCATAGTTTGATAAGTTTAAGTGGAGTCGAGAGAAGGGGGCGTATTCGAAAGCTTCATCCGCAGGGCTAGCATCTTCTCACTGGGATTCTTCATTTCATCGGTATGACAAGCAGTGCCAAAGGATAGCAGTCCTATGGTGCTTTAAGAAGACTTCAGCCGATGTTCAGAAGAATCTGCTGAAGTGTTCTCATCAAGGAAGCAAACTGCCGGACAAAGGACAGGTTGAAGACGAATACGTCAGATCATTCGCAGAAACGACACCCTGTCAGCATTTGAAAAATGCCGACCATTACACCTATATAACCAGACGGCACTGCGCGATCCGAACAATGATTGATGCTGCGCTTGTGCGTTGAGTATGTCCGTGGTCAATGGTCGGGAACTTCTATGCTGTCTCGTCATACGCTGATTTGCATCCCGATCGTTCTGCTTTTTGCCGCAAATTCTCGGCTAGTGAGAGGCGAAGAGCCTTTCCTGAATGCTCTGCGGATCACGTCATTTGCAAGCGACTCCGGGGATTCAGAGTTTCCCCCCGTCTTTGTCTCACACCAAATGACAAAGACCATGCATCAGGAAAACGTATTTGAGAATGGCTCCTTGATTGAAGGGCAAGATGACTTCAGTAACACGGGTAATGCGGTGAACGTTGCCGAAGACGGCACTTTTGAACCAGTGGGCTTCACTGATGATTCAATCTGCGCGGAGCAGGATTGCGAACAATGCGGCGACTGTGAGACTCCCCTGGTTCGCCATCGAAATGGTTTTCTTCAGGGTGTTCAGGTGAGCTATGGTTCGATCGGCGATGATCCTGCCACTGGTATTGTCGTGCGGACGGTCGATACCAGCGCCAGTTTTGCGATACCTCTGGGAAGCATGGACAATGTGATATCCATCACGCCTTACTTTCGGGCTGATTTACTTGAGGCTGCGGCGATCTTTGATGTTCCTGAATCACTCTACGACACTGGCGTCAAGATGTTTTGGCGTCGTCCGATCTCAGAACGACTAGGGTCGATGATCTTGGTGACCCCGTCGGTTCGAAGCGATTTTCAGACCAGTGATAACGCGTTTCGGCTGTTTGGTCTCGGCCTTCTGACCTGGCAATGGGTACCGAAAACACTTTCAGTTTCTGGTGGTGTTGTTTACACGGGACGCCATGACTATCCGGTTTTGCCAGCGATGGGTTTGCTATGGACGCCCTCGCCGTTATGGAAGTATGACATTCAGTTTCCCTCACCCAGAATCTCCTACCGCTTGGCAAAGAGTGGCTCTGAATATGAGACGTGGGGTTATGTTAGCGGAGTCTTTGGCGGCAACACCTGGGCTGTCAAGCGGGCGGGTGGAGTCGCGGATGAACTCACACTGAGCGACCTGCGGCTGGTATTCGGTCTCGAACATCTGCAGCCACAAAATCGATCAGTCTTTGTCGAAGCTGGTTATGTCTTTAACAGGTCCATCGAGTATACCGATATTGCTTTCCAGCAGGATCTGGACGCGGCAATGATGTTAAGGATGGGAGTTTCGTTTTAACGGAGAGGGTCTGGTTGCTTCACGCAGCCTCGTCTTCTTCCTCGTTAGGTGTTTCAGCGATCGCGGGTAATGTTCTCTGTCTGCGAAGGGTCTCGAAATTTGGGAGATCTTCCAGCTTCCGCAGGCCAAACATCGACAGAAACTGCCGAGTCGTCTCGTAAAGAAATGGTCGACCGAGAGAATCATCTTCTCCGCCGATTCGCAATAGCCCTCGATCCATTAATTGGCGAATCATCTCGGCTGACTGTACACCTCGGATGGCTTCTACGTCGGCTCGCGTAACAGGCTGTTGGTAGGCGACAATAGTCAGCGTTTCCATCATGGGTGCTGACAGCTTCATTTCTGCTTGTCGATTGTGGAGACGGTCCAGCCAAGCCGACAATGAAGCTCGCGTCATCAGAATATAGCCTGACGCCGTTTGCTCAATTCGGAAAGCAGACCGAGTTCGGTCATAGCCATCATTTAGTACCTGAATAAGTTGTTGCACTTCGCGAACGTCAATCAATCGAGCGACTTGCGAGAGTTTCTTGGCTGGGGTCGCACCTTCGGCAATCAACAAGGCCGCTTCCAGTCGAGCAAGGCGAGTTGAGCGAACGAGTCCGCCATCCGCAAGAATCTGAAACGCGCCGCGAGTGTCCCCGGGGGACGATCCTTTCGAGATCAGCCACTGAATTCGCTCTCGGTCTGTGCCACCAGAAGAGACTGTTGACCAGGGCTGTCCGATTCGTGTCGATGTTCCGCGCGATGATGGGGGCATGGCTGAGAGGAGTCGGCAGAGGAATCGAAAATTCCTCATGGTTTTCGGCGTGCAGTTTCGAAGAGAGAAACGAGGAGCCTGGCAATGAGAAAAGTGAGCATGCGAGATTCGCCGGTCTGTGTAGAGATGTCGGACCTGTTAGCTCAGAAGAAACTTTAGGTGGTCATGGGAAACTCGTTGCAGAAATCCTCGAGATAGTTATTCCGCAGTCTGTTCAGCCTGCCACTGCCTAACCTGATTCAGAACATTTCTTGCACATTCTTCACGTGACTGCCCTACGGCTTCAAATCGGATTCGGGTCAACTCAGTCTGACCACGAAAGAAAGCTGCGAACCCCACGGGAGTTTTTGACCCAGCTTCAAACCACATTGTTCTCAATGCTCCGTTAACGTTAAGTTCTTCAACGATCCTCTCGGCACCTCCGGTCGTTTTCGGAGTTTGCTGCTCTGTGAGTGAGTCGTCAGATGATTCCTCAAGGTCGAACGGATTTGACAGGTCTTTGTCGAAGGCTTCAGTGGAGTCACGTTTCAATGAACGGTCCGCGTCGGCCGATCTTGAGTTGCTAACGGACGGAGACTCAGCAAACAGCTCGTCGAATTCCTCGCTGGCACCATCTGTCTCGCGGTCAGCACGCGTTTTTCGAGGTTCAGATTCAGACTCGACAATATCGAACTCATCAAGGAGTTCCTCCGCAGAGTCATCTGTTGCTTCAAGCGGCGTTGTAGAGACAGATGGCATCTGTCCCGGCGGGCGCAACAACGCAATGGCCGGCACCACAATTAGTGGTAACGTCATCAACAGCGTCGAAAGTAGTCCGCTGCGAGAGGATTCCATTCCCGCATCCCGTCTATTTTAAATAGGATTGCCGCTCCATCGGGCAATTTCTGCCGGATTCTATCGGCCGACAGCAGTTACCACAATTCCAATTTTCGTTTGCCCTCAGGATGGTAGTTCAGTGAGTGCTGGTTGTTTGCGGAGTCGGCGCCAAGAGGTTTTGTCACGTGCAGAATCATCTCGTGAAGATATTCAGCCTCCGGGCCACAAACTGAATTTACAGGGATTCAGCGGTTGATTTTTTATGATGCGATCTGGTTTAAATCTGCGATGGAGAGAAGAATAGGTTTCGTATGATGGCGGGAACCCCTGGATTACTGCGGCATTTCGGGAACCAGCGAGTTTTGCTGGTGACCTTTCAAACGGCTCGCGTGATCGATGGATTTTACTGCGCACTGCAAAAAATTTGGAGATGCGGAATGTCAGTCAAGCAGAATCATGTTAGTCAGAAAATCTCCCGACGTGGCTTCTCCGTGATGGTGTGCCTGGCTGGTGCTTCGTTGGCTGTAGATCAGAGTTTGCCTGC
>CAIXQV010000584.1 GCA_903921605.1 uncultured Planctomycetaceae bacterium
GCCTGCTGAGTGAGTTCGCGACGCAACTGTGCCGGCACACGGCTCAGCAGATCCTGCAGAGATGGAGCGGCGATTGCTTCATCTTGATCTCGGGGCCGGGTCTTCGGTTGATTAGTGCTTGTTTCAGGTTCAGGGAAGTACTTTGAAAGGTCAAAGTCATCATTGAGCTCGTTTGCCCCCGCGAAAGAGCCATCGCCAAACGTATCCGCGTCTGATGGGGTGGCACCATTCAGGTCGTCGCCGACGGGCTGAAGTCGGCGGTTAAACTCGTCAATCACGTTCTGGACTGTCGGTACGGTATGCTCCGGGAGCATTGGTATGAAGTGCTGCGACAAATTCAAAATATGAGCAGTTGCCAGACCGGAGTACGTTTTGCTTACGATCAGTCGCATGGGTTCCGACATAGTGATGGCAAAAAACAGCCCGGTCATGCAGATGATTACGCCTTTGATAAGCCCGAGGACTCCACCAAGGTGCTTGTCGAAATCAATGAACCGGGCCTTTTCCATCCAGCTGCTGAGCATGCCCGCAGCCACAAACGAAACTCCGCAGAGCCCGACATAGACCACAAGCATTGCAATCCACTGCTTCAGGGGCGGCGCAACACCGATCATCGGTTCAATGGCAGGGGCGAGATAGCCCGAGAATTTGAAGCACAGGAGAAGAGCTACAACCCATGCGAGTTGCGACAGCAGTCCGCGCGACGCTCCCTTGACCGCGCAATATAGCAGCACGGCAAGGACAACGATGTCGACGATCTGGTGCGAGTTCATTCCCGTCTTCCCTGACTTTCCGGAATACTCTGGGCTCAGGAGTATAGAAGGATCAGGGTTTTGAGGAAAAGACCGGTCCGGTTCAAAACAGCTTTCGGCTGTCGAGAAGCAGAGTCACCGGACCATCATTGAGTAGTCTGACCTCCATATGGGCCTGAAAGACGCCTGTTTCCACTACAAGCCCCAGTTGTCGCAAGTTTTCAGCCAGCTTTTCGTAGAGTGCTCGGGCTTTTTCAGGCCGGGCAGCTTCCACAAAGCTTGGGCGGCGTCCTTTTCTGCAGTCTCCAAACAAGGTGAACTGACTGACAAGCAGAACTGCCCCCTGGACATCTGCCAGCGAGAGATTCATCTTTTCATCGGAGTCTTCAAAGACTCTCAGTCCGGCGATTTTTTCTGCGATCCACAACGCATCCTTGTCTTCGTCGTCGTCCGCCACCCCCACCAACACCAAAAAACCGCGCTGTATCCTGCCAGAGACAACTTGATCGACCGTGACAGATGCCTCTGAGACTCGCTGAATGACTGCTCTCATGGGTTGGGGCTCCCTTATTGAGTTGGGAGAAGTTTTTATTACTGTTTGCTTGGGGTGGATGGCGGGTTTGGGGCGATCTGTTGGTTTGGGTTAATGAAAGCGATCTGCTGACAAGCCTTCCAAGGAAGTGACCGTTTCAGTTTTGCAAATGACATCCGCGAGAAGAGCAGCAGTCCCGGGCGACATTTGAAGGCCCGAGCGAAAGTGTCCGGCCCCGACAAAGACGTTTGAGAATCCCGGGACTTCTCCAAGTAGTGGAAGCTCATCGGGCGACGCGGGGCGAAGTCCGGACCAGCACCGCAGGACTTCGGCCTTTCGTAACTCCGGAACAACTGATACCGCGAATTCCAGAAGTTGTGCAACGCCGTCAACCGTATTGCGCTTTTCGAACCCAACATCCTCTTGTGTCGACCCAACGAGAATCAATCCATCCTGTCTTGGAACAAGATACTGCCGACCATGTTCGATTACGCAATCGAATGGAAGCTGAGGTATCCGCAACTGGACAATCTGCCCACGGATTGGTCGCACGGGGATTTCAAATCCCAATGATCTGAGAATCAATGTGGACCATGAGCCGGCAGTGACACAAAGTGATTCGAACGAGAGGACCCGATCAGGTAATCGCGCCTGCACAATTCGATCTTCGGCAGCGACAAGATTGACGTCGCTCACATGCTCGATTATCTCAACACCTTTTTGCAGACATGCCATACACAGTGCCTGAAGGTGACGTGGATTTCGGACCTGAGCGAAATCGGGAAGATAGACCGTTGAATCAAACGTTGGATTAAGGTCAGGGACGTAATGACCGGCTTCTTTGCTTGTTGCTGGATCGAAGCGTACCCCTTCATCAGCCCAGGCCTGACAGTGAGCCTGGAACAGGTTGCCTTCATCTTTCCTGAACACATTGACTGCTCCGCAGACTCTGTATCCGTTATCGATCCCCGTCTGTTCCAGCAGTCTTTGACTAAGGCCGGCCCAAAGGCTATGACTAAAAGATCTCAGTCTAGCCTCCGGTGTTACGGCATTCTGAAGGTTGCCGGGGGGTAACATTCCAGCACCAGCCCACGAAGCTTCTTGTCCCGTAGATTGCCGATCAAGAAGACTGATAGATAAGCCTTTGTCCGCGAGGCATAGTGCCGTGGTCAACCCGATTACCCCGCCTCCCATGATCAGAACGTCAGGCTGATGGAGAGGCATCTGAGAAAGTGCTCCGCGGATTTATCATGGATGGTTCTGCTATGGGCGTGTCTCTGTCCGAGAGCCCCAAATCACTTCTTTCCGACGCAGTATAGTGATTCCTTGCGCTCTGGACCGTCTCCTGATGAAGTTCTGATAAACAGCATTCCGTCAACGGCTGTCAATGACGCGAATCCGGAGGTGCCAAGTTGATTCTTTGCGACCTCAACATACTTTTTTGGGTTCGCTTCGAACGCCCAGGTGGTCCCCGCCTCATTCGTCGCAAAAATGATGTTTCCAACGATCAAAGGCGATGACGATACAGGCCCTTGGAGACGGTGCTTCCACATTTCGCGGCCAGTCTTTGCATCCCAGCAATGAACAATCCCGGCATCGCTGAATGCATAAAGATATCCCTTATGCACCACCATTGACTGCTCATAACATTTGACTTGATTTGACCAAACAACTCCGGATCCGTCCGCTTTCACAGCAACAGTTTCCGGGTCCGGGTAACCTCCACTGGCAAAGATCAGGTCACCCTCCCAAACACATGTTCCACAAGTGGCCATGGTGAGACATTCGGTTTTCCACAGAGGTTTTCCGGTTGCGGGATCGTAGGACGCGATCATGTGCAGACCACTCAGGAGTAGCTGGTCACGTCCGCCGATGTTCGCCACAATCGGCGAAGACCAGTTGAGGAACTTCGGGCGTTGCTGTTCCCACATCAGATCTCCGTTGGAGAGCTTGACAGCCTTGACCCATGCAACGGTGTCACTATCCCCGGAAATGATCAACGCGTCTTTGTGAATGGTGGGAGATGCTGCATATCCGTATTCGTAGGCTTCAGGACGAAAACCACCGATGTCCTTTCGCCAAACGATCTTGCCCGTGAGGCTAAGTGCAACAGCCTCGACTTTTTCATGGTGGCAAAAGGTTGCGTAGGCCAACTTTCCATCGGAAGCAATTGTTGCGGACGCATGAGTATTCTTGGGATGGAGCGTCGGAAAGCCACCTTTGCTGATTTCTGTTGCCCAAATTTGTTTTCCGCTTGTGCGGTCATAGGCAACCACACTCTGCGTCTGTGTCGCATCGATCGCAGTGCTCAGAAGAACGACGTTGCCGACAATCGTTGGAGATGCATGACCTCGCCCCGGAACACTTGCTTTCCAAACGATATTCTTCGAATCACTCCATTCGGTCGGAACAGACTGGCCATCGGCGGCGATGTTGTTGTGGTTTGGACCGCGCCATTGAGTCCAATCCCCGGCGATTGCGACGGACATCATCATGAAGAGACAAACACCGAAGCTCATACATCGCATGCACATATCAGCACCTCCGAATTCACGATGGCTTTCTATAAGCCGTCAATTTCAGGAAGTGTCGTCAACCTTTTCGAGACGTCAAGCCATGCCGGAGTTCTTCTGTCTTCCCGGATGAGTACCGTGGCTTTAAATTCTTGGGAAAGATGCGTCCTGCTGCTACAGAATTGTTTCAATGAGTGGATGTATCGATACACAATTCAAGCAGCGAATGGATGTGACGCTTGGCAAGGTCGGTGGCAACAACTCCTGGTCGCAGGATCTGCACCGTGGAGATACCGAGGCGTACTCCCGCATCGATTTCGTTGGCTGCACTATCGCCAACGATAAGAACTTCTTCGCGATTCCATTTTCTTGAACGCAGCAACTCTGAAATGATGGCTGCTTTTCCTGGGCCGGATTCGTCGACAGCGTCGATGTGAATTTCATCAAAAAGCTGAGCAATTCCCAGGGCTTCGATTTTGGCTCGTTGCAGTCTTCTGTAGCCAGAAGTCAACAGGCAGAGAAGATGTCCCTGAATACGAAGTTTCTGTAATGAACTGAGAACATCCGGATAGAGGGGGAGCGGTTGGTCGAAGGACACGGTCTCCTGCCATTCATTCCAGACAGAGCGGAATATCTCTGGGAGGGAATATCGATCGCACACCACTGAGAATGGAGTGTACCAAGTGTCGTTAATTGCCTGCTCCAGAATCTCCGGGGGAACAGCACACGACTGCTCATTTGCGATTCGGAGGCGAGAATGCAGACGATCAATTATTTCGGCAGGAATCGACCGAGTATCGAAGAGCGTATTGTCCAGATCCAGAATGAAGATCGTCATCATCAACTCGGGAATCAATAGCTGAACTGAAGCCCTGCGTTGCCACCATGGGCAATGATTTCGCCGTGAGTGTCGGCATTGAATGTGCGAGTCACAAAGGTAGCCCCAGTCACCCCGGCATATTGCTCCGGAGACAGTGCGACGCCGTAGATGTATGTCATTTCGTAACCACTGACGAAACTCCAGTGGTCACTGAGCGGAAAGTTTGACTGCAGACCAACACTTCCGGCAAAGGCCAACTGCGACTTTGTGTCGGTAAAAGTTCGCCCGTAAGTTGACGAGTCTCCACCGGGACCGGGGTCTGTACCGATGTAGGTCTCGGAGACACTGGCTTTCACCTGATTGTGGTATGCTCCGGCCTTTGCGATCCCATCAATAGTCCAGCCTTTCCAGTA
>CAIXQV010000585.1 GCA_903921605.1 uncultured Planctomycetaceae bacterium
ACTCAACTGCAGCTTTCAAGAATCATTGCGGAGGGACAGCCGGCCGAGTTTCGAACGATCAAAGACGGTGAGGATCAGGTCTACGCGGCGATGGGCAAGATGGTCTACCATCTGAATGATCATCGACTGGAATTGATGGATCGAAGCGTCGCCGCTGATGGCAGCCGAATTCCGGTGGAAGTTCATCAGAATGGAACGAAACTTACCACGGCCTATTCGGTCGTGACGATGACAGAAGATAACGACGTGCAGGCGATCCAGTGTCGCGGCGAAGGCCGGATCGGTCCATCGACACGCATTCCGGGTGAGGGCGATCAAAGCGAAAAGCCGATGTTCGGGGCCGCCTGGAAAGAGTCGCTTGTTATGCTTCGCGGTGAAGAACCCAGGATCACTTTGACAGGTGTTGCCAAAGTCGTTCAGGCCAGTCGACAGCCCACAGGGAAGCTTGCTGTGGATTTGTCTCTGGCTGGCGATCGGATCGACATGTTGCTGGACGAGACTGCTCAGGAATCGCCGGCAGCCGAGTCTGTTGATAAATCTGAGATGACATCTTCTATGCAGGGGATGAGCCTGTCGAACTTGTCGCCTAGACAACTGGTGGCAACTGGCAACGTGAGCATGCTCGGGCAAGGAGTGAACGGGGAGGTTCGAGAGAAACTGACCGTGACATTTCAGAAGACACCGGCTCTTGTTCCCGAGGCTGGTTCTATACGAACCGTAAGTCAAACAGCGGAATCAACACCGGGAAAGCCTAACGGGAAGACACAGTTTTCTTCGGACACTGTCGAAGCCGTTGTCTTGATGGTCGAATCATCGAAGCCACAGTTTGATGATGTTTGGTTGAAGGGCAATGTTGAGATTTCAAATGAGTCGGTCAGCCCGAATGAATCAAAGGACTCGCGAAACTTCAAAGCCAGTGGCAACATGTTGCATGCGGCCGGAGGCTTTCGTGAAAACACGGAGATCAGTCTTTTCGGAGATCCCGCTGTCGTTGTGAGTTCCGACAATCGCATCGAAGGCCAGCGGATTGATCTGACGGAGATGAAGGCCACATCATCCGGGAATCAGCGACAGGCTCGTGTGGACGGCAGTGGCCGCATTCGGTTCGTTGTCAACAGGGGACTCGATGGGAAACCGCTGGAGAAGGATTCTCCGCTGGACATCTACTGGGGCCAGGAAATGAGCTACAGTGGTCGCACCGCCCATTTCGTGGGCAATGTTCGCGCAGTCCTGAACAATGAGCTCGATCACGACGTCGAACTGACCTGCGCCGGACTGAAGGTGCATTTTTCGGAAGACGTAAAACTGGAGCCGTCCGGGAAAGCTGATGAATTTCGTCTGGCGGAGTCCGGCGGTTCGCAGGCTCCCTCCGGAGATATTGAACGGATTGAATGTGAGAGCCGTGTCGTCGTGAAGATCGACATCATGACGGCAGGCGCGGTGACTGCTCGCCATTATGCGGAGTTCGCAGACCTTGAATTCAATGCACTCACGGGCGATTTCAAGGCGACCGGTCCGGGACTGATTGAGTCCGTCCAGCCGGATAAAGGACAACGCGGGCTGGCGGCTTCGAATCGGACAGTCGCTCGTTCCAATACGCCCGCCAAAACATCTGAGGAAGCTTTCTACTATATTCGTGCACAGTTTATCGGGGCTCTGAACGGCAACTCTCACAGTGAATATGTCCGGCTCAAACAACACGTCCGAGGAACATTTGGGCCGGTGCGAGAACTGACCGATCGGCTGAACATTGATGGTTTGAATGCTGAAGAACTACCGGACAATGCCGGAGCGCTCGAGTGCGAAAATCTGTCGATTTCTGCGGTCCCCAGTACATCACCGGATCAGCAGTCGTCGTTCTCGTTGGTGGCGGAGTCCAACTCGTCAGACTCGAGCTCGGGAACTCGACGCCCCTGTCGGTTTGAGTCACGATTGTTTGCCGGGCTGGCAGACAAGATTATGTACGACCATTCCAAGCAGCAGTTTATTCTGCTGGCTGATGAAGGCCGCCAGGCAACTGTTTCCAACCAGCGCGACGGGGGAGACAGACAGGTTCTGAATGGCGGTCGGTTTGAATACTATCGAGACAAGAACCACCTGAAGGCGAATCAGATTACAGGCGTGCAAAGCACCGGTGATCTGGCTGATTAGAATACGCCTGAGTAGCGACGTGAAGGATGAGCGGACAACAGGGGGTCCCCCCGAGC
>CAIXQV010000586.1 GCA_903921605.1 uncultured Planctomycetaceae bacterium
CTATACGACATGCACGGAAATGTTTATGAATGGTGCAACGACTGGCAAGGAGATTACCCCGAGAGTGCGGTAACCGATCCTGTGGGTGCCGCCGAGGGCTGGTGCCGGATAGCCCGGGGCGGCTGCTGGGACCGCCAAAGCTGCCCTTCGGCGAATCGTAACGCAACAGAACAGTCGGAAAGCAACAACTACTTTGGCTTCCGCGTGGCCCTGAGTTCGTCTGGAATCCCCAAGTAGGCAAGGTCATGACAAGTCATGAGAGCGGAGCCGGTGGTCGTAGGCACGGAGGGAGCGAGGCGGAGCCGCGACCGGAGATGCCGTAGACCGCAGGCTCCGCGGTCTTTAAATGCGCGGGTGCAAGGCGTGAAGCCCCGTGCGTGATCCGCTTTCGCAGTCATGATGGATGGTTGTAAAAGCAAGGGAAAACAAAGGTGTCAAGAACCGAATACGCCAATGTAACAGTTTAGTCCCTCGCCTGCGCGATGATGTTTTTGGTCAATGAATGGACGCGTCAAGGCAATTGCCCCACTCTTTTTTTAGTCGTCATCGCGGCCGGTCGGCGCAGCAGGCAGCGGCGAACCCTGGCCGAGCACGGCGAGTGCTCGCTGATGATGCGAGGGAATGGGCTTCAGAGAAGCGGCATGGGTGACAGAACAAGCACGGACGCGGTGAAGCGCGTCACCGACATCGAACAAGGCCGCAGGATCATGGACGCAGGCGAGTCACTCGTTCGTCCGTTTTCGTTGTTCAACTGTCATCGTAGAGTCGCCGCAGAACTCGACCAAGTGGCTGAGTGAAGAGGCGATAGTAGATATCGCTCGAGCGGTGACCGTGACGTTTCGCGGTCTCGGCCACGGTCATCAGGCGAGCCATTCGAACAGCTCCCGCTTTGCTGCGGTGACCGAACGTGATCTTGCGAAGAACCACCAGAGGCCGCAGCGCACGCTCGGCCATGTTGTTCGTGGGAGGAACACGAGGATCATCCAGAAACACGAGCCACTCGTGCTGATGCTTCAAAATTCTCTTCTGCAGTGTGAGTGCTTTTTCGTGAGTCAGTGGAAAAGTGATCAACTGCGTCAGGCGTTCTCGCAACCAGAACTTTTCTTTGATCTGCTGAGCCTTCGTGAGTTCGCCCTTCTTCCGCAGTCGATGAAAGCGACATCCGTTCTGCACGAACTCGCGAATGGCCTCGAAGAAAGCGAAGTCGGTTGAGCCAGCAGTCGTCAGCTTCTGCCAGTCACGTGCGGTTCGGGCCAGATGTGCCTGACATTTTTGCTTCGCACCCGCCGAGTGAGCTTCGTAGCCCGCATAGCAATCGGTCACCAGCGTGCCCGTAAAATGTTCGCCCAGCACATCGCGAGACACGTGGCCGCTGCGTGATATATCAAACTGAAAATGGCAGAACCTTGCATCGCAGTGGACCCAGTAGTACGCTCGCTCCCCGTTCAAAGTCCAGTACGTTTCGTCTGCGTGGACGGCGCCATCGCTGCTGCCGAGCTTCTTGGCAATGTCGTCCACAATCGGCTTTGCCTTTTCGGCAAGCACGGTCTCGAAGCCGATCAGCGCCGCCGGGGTGAACGTGATGCCGAAGAGTTCTTCGATTGCCTCCGGGATCTTTCGGTAGCTGATCCCAATCACGTTTCGAAGGAAGATGGCCGTACTTCGCAGATGCGGCCCGATGTGGCTGTTGAGAATCTCGCCCTCTCCAGCCTTTTGCACCAACTTGCCACAGGCCTCGCAACGAGCCGCTTCATGGCGGTACAGAACGACTCGATAACGACCGTCGATGATATCTTCCTGAAGATGCTCAGCGGGAGCGGCGTCCTTAAAGACCCTGGCAATTCCCGAGCAGTGCGGACATTCTTTCGGTGCCGCCACGTCGACGGCCCAGTCGTATTGCGAGGGCGTTTTTCGAAACCAACCCGGATGGCCGACAGGGGCTCCACGCTTCTTCTTATCCGTGGTGGATGCGGCTGCTGAGGCGTTTGGCGTATCTGCTGTACCGCCGGAATCCTGCTTTTGCTTGTTGGTTGCGAACTTGTTCTGCCGCTCCAACTTCAGTTCCAGCTTGACCTGATCCAGTTCCTTCTGCAGACACTGGTTCTCCTCGAACAGCCGATCACCGCGACCTCGTGCGGCATCAAGACTCGCGTGCATCGCCCGACGACTCAGCTCCTGCTCATTCGCCAGCAATACCAACGTCCCTAACGCTGCTCCGCCCAGATGCGGACAATGGCTGACGTTCGGACAGTTGTGTTCATGTTGAGGGTAAAAACTGAATCTCATCGGCATCCTTCCCGAATGCCGAAACTCTACGCGCCCAGGTATTTCCTGCCAAGATCAGAGGCGAGGGACTAAACTGTTACCAGAACCTCTGTGGGTCCAGAAGTTCGAGAAGTCGGGAAAAGCTGTTGCTGTGACCGTTATGGGGCGTTGCCGACAGGAACAGACGATGTTCAAAGCGTTTGGCAAAGTCTTCAACCGCGCGAGTGATCTTCGAGTCAATTGCGTAACGCTGTCCGCTGGCGGGAGCCGCATGATGAGCTTCATCAAGCACCAGCAGCGATCCTGGGCGAAACGTACCCAGCCAATCTCGCAGCGGGGCGCCGTAATGCTCATCGATCAGCAGTCGGTGCGAAACGAGGAACCGAGAGTGCGTGCTCCACGGATTCACACTGAAGCCGCGTTCCTGACGGACACGTTTCACGTAGTCTTTGTCGAGAATCTCGAACGTGAGCCCGAAGCGTGATTCCAGTTCATCCTTCCACTGCAGCAGCATTGACGGTGGAGCGGACACCACAATGTCACGAACACGTTTGCGCAGGAGCAGTTCTCGGGCGATGAGCCCAGCTTCAATTGTTTTACCGAGACCCACATCATCGGCGATGAACAGGTTGACTCGTGGTAGTCGCAGCGCCTTTCGGAGAGGTTCCAGCTGGTAGGCTTCCAGCTTAATTCCGGCCCTGAATGGAGACTGGAAGAGATTTGGATCTGTAGCGGTGACGCAGTTCCATTTCAGGGTGTTGTAGTACGAAGAAAACAGATCAGGATCGTCAAACCCGTTCTTCGCAAGGCCGCCCCACTGTTCGCCTCGGAACGGTTCGGCATCGAGTTCTCGTTCCCAGAGCACTTCCAGAGGCTGACCCTGGGCGTCGTCTTCGATGCACGACATTCGAACGACTGTGCTGTCGGCTTTTCGTTTAGGGCGAACAATTTCCTCAACCAGATAGAACCGCTGTCGGACTCGCACAATCTCGCCTGGAGACGGGATTTGGACTGCCGAGGCGTTTGGGATTTCGTCTTCGGTAAATGTGCTCATGAGTTCGAGAGATTTCTGCTGGCTTACTGGTGGAGCGTTGGGTGCATCATAGTGACGTCCAGCGGAACATGCGTCAAAGAACTCAATCAAATTATGGGAACAAACGTCCGCCAAGGCTATTTGATGCAACTCGTGTGGCGATTGAATCTTGCGGCGGAAAATGTTCCATCGCTATTTTCGATGAGAGAGCAATGCAAGAAGAATTTCGCGGACCTCGCCTTAACGAATTTATTCCGGAATTCAGGTGAGTGAAAGCACGAACTGGGAGCAAGGACGATCATCACTGATACGTGTATCGAATTGGATTCGCCGCTCCCGGTTTGCGAAATAAATCAGGGAGTCGCTTGCCAAGATACTGTCGCTTGATGTGGTCTGGGGCTTCTCCACCAACGAATCCGAAACGACCATCCACTGGTTCACGCCCAGGAAAATGTTCTATGGTCGCTGGGAGCCACTGTTCTGCGACGAATGCCGCGATGATGATCCCAAATCGAGTAGCAAGCACAAACTCGGCACGATTTGCTTTTGCGGGGTTGATTTTCCATGCATACCTGGTTGCTTCGTAGAGAGAACTCTCTGTTGCGCTTCGGTTCACATTGATCAGAACTACACGATGTTGAAAATCTGCAGGTTCTGCTTGATATCGATTTATGATCTCTTGCGCGTGCGCTGCACCAAACTCCGAACTTCCCGCACCAATCACCGAGTTGGTCAATCCGGGATAAGCATCAATCAATGCTGCTTCGACTTCGAAGGCAGTTGCGTCATTCAGTCCGTGTCGATGGATGACGTGGGCGACATCGAACCCCGCTGCGATGATTTCTCGGATACGTTTCAGCTTGCTGCCAGGATCGTCACTTTCGATCGCAGCACGACCGTGCGCAAATACACGATCTTCCTGCCCCTTGCCGACGTAAAATGTTTCACCATTGCGAGGATCGATGAGCCGGTAAACGTATGTTTTCAGCCTTTCCGCGACTTCTGGAGGAAAGGACAAAATTGACATGATTGGTAATCCTTGCAAAGCGATGTTGGGCCAAGCATTAAGCCAGATGACAAGCACCGAGAATCATCTCAGCTATTCCGCTGAACGCAATCGCTTGATTCCTTGCGAATTCATCCCAGCGCAATCCAAGCGAAAATCGCTTCAAACTGGCAGAGTTCTTGACACTGTAAACCCGCAGGTCACCCTCTCCAGCATGATCTTTTTTTCAACCAGTTATGAAGAGAGTTCCTTCCGGGGGGCCACAGCGATCACTCGTATGCTCGCTCATTGAGGATGTTGAATTTTGGTTCAGGTTCAGTCGGAACCTGAAATTGCTGATACAGGTCGTTGCGTTCTTCGCTGAATCGCTTTTTATTAAACTTCAGCTCCGTAGAACGCTCGTACTGGCAAACCCCTTCGATACCGAAGTTCGGACCGCATGCGGCCATCAATTCCAGTTTGACTTCATTGAGTTCCCAGTCGCGAAGCTGGAGTTCATCAGCCAGCTTTAGATACTCGGCGTGCACTTGCTTTGCGTCGTCTGTCGCCATACGAACCGGGAGGCCTGATTCTACATGAGTCCCAGTCTGCTCGAACAGTTTCTTCCAGTCATTCTTTTGTTTGTTTAGAAATTGAAATTCTTCATCCGTGACGCGCGGAGATTTGACATGAAATTTGAACGACTCCGTGAGTGACTCAGTCAAATACTGCTGGTGGAGTTCAGGGTGAACCGACTTAAATTCCTTCTCGTTGAAACGGCTTGAAGGCCTTGCTGTGGTCACTTTGACGATTCCGTCGATTCCCCCAGAACCGGCCGACATAAACCATAGTTTCCATTGACAGATTTCGCTCTGAATTCTGTTTCTGGCTTGCTCTCGGCTGATGTCGAATGCACGCTGACACAGGTTTTGAACTGAATCGTCCGGTTCGATAATGATGTCGGTTGATGGCTGCGATCTGTGCTGCTCGACGATACGAGCGAGACGGTCGAGACGCGCCGCATCTTGCTTTGTTGTCCTGATCTGATCGTCGAGTAGAGCAAGGTCTGTGAATTCGAACCATTCGAGATGAGTATTGAACACCGCCAGCCTTGCGTGCATTCTTCGCTCAAGAAAATGGGCTGCCTCCGACTTCACCGCATCAACAAGTGTGATGCGGAACGGGTTCCCTGTTTTCAACTGACGAATGCGTCCCGCGACATCGTTCTTCGTGAAGCCGATCTTGTACTCGTGGAATGAATGCTTTCCTCGAGAATCGACAAGTTTCAAAAAGTACACCGTTCCCGGCCCAAGCTTTGGAATCAACGCCATAAGCGCCCTGCTCTCGCTTTCCAATATCTTTCAGAAAACTATCCCGAGTCGACCAGATGATTCGACCGTTTGCCAGACGCCCCTCACATGCCGTGTATACCTCGGTCATCGTTTTACAGAAATTCCGATCGTCATCTTTCTCTTCCATTCTTCGCAAAACTTTGATCCGAACCTTTCCGTTCTGCGTTCTGTCACCGTTCTTTGCCAATTCGACAAACTCTCGGCGTGAGTTTCAGCTCCTGCTGCTGCCCGAAAAAGGTTTGAGTCATTGATACGAAGATGGGCGAATTGCCACCTGGCTTGAACTTCTCAAAGGATGTGACTTATGCGAACTGATCTGACAGACATTACGATGGCTATTGACCGCAGCGGTTCCATGCAATCCATTCGGACGGACGCCGAGGGCGGGATCAATTCCTTTATCGAGCAGCAGAAACAGGAACCCGGTGAAACTCTGCTGACGCTGGTGCAGTTCGATACCGAGTACGAGTTTGTGCACTCCGGCGTTCCCGTAAAGCAGATCCCGGCGTTTACACTCGTGCCGCGAGGATCAACCGCTCTATTGGATGCGGTTGGCCGAGCCATTAATGAAACGGGGGCAAGACTCGCCGCGATGGTAGAATCTCAGCGACCGGCATTGGTGGTCTTTGTGATCGTGACGGACGGTGCCGAAAACTCCAGCCGCGAGTTCACTCGTGACCAGATTCGGACGATGGTTGAGCATCAGCAGTCGGCCTACAAGTGGCAGTTCACGTTTCTGGCCGCGAATCAGGACGCCTTTGCCGCAGGCGGATCCATGGGGATCGCTCAGGACGGTATCGCCGCGTATTCCATGGGTAAAGTTCGAGGATCGTGGGATGCTGCCGCAAAGAAAATGTCTCGCATGAGGAAGGCCGCCGGCGAAGGGGCTGCCGTGGACAACAAGTTCACCGACGAAGAACGCGGTGAAATGCTGTGACCGTGATTGCCAAGCAACCATTGTCTGAAGCCCGGCTGGGAAAAACGGCCGGGCTTTTTCTGTGTGTCAGCCAATCCCTTGAAGTAGAAAGGGCACCCATGAAGACAATTCCAGTTTTTTATTCGCCTGAAATGTCGGTGGACTCTCAAGGCTACTCTCCGTCGGCTTCAAAACCGGAAAAGGTGGTCACAGACTGGAAAAATGCAGGCCTCGCGATCGACATCCGGCCATTTGAGCCAGCTACGGCGGATGAACTGTCTGAAGTTCACGATCGGGACCATGTCCTCGACGTCCTCGAAGGCCGGGAATCCAACGGACACGGCAATCAGATTCTTGAAGTGTCTCAGTCCTGTCTGTGGACCGTCGGATCTTTCGTCGCCGCCACGCACGAAGCCATCAGGAACGGCCAGGTGGCGTGTTCACCAACCAGCGGATTTCATCATGCTGGCTACGATCACTGTGGCGGATTCTGTACGTTCAACGGGCTGATGGCGGCTGCCCATAAGATGATTGCCAAGGACGTGGCCGTTGCCATCGTCGATTGCGACCGTCACTTTGGAGACGGAACTCAGGACATCATTGAGCGACTGAAGCTGGAAGACCGCGTGCCGCACTGGACGTACGGCCGAGACGTACCTTCTGGCTTCCACTGGTCAGACTTTGAGCAGCAGATTCGACAATTCATCAATGATTTTGCAGAGCAGGCTGCACCCAGTGGCCGCGTCCTGCTTTATCAGGCTGGAGCGGACGTCCATGTCAACGATCCGCTTGGTCCGGGACAAACCAAAGGCATGACGGACGACGACATGCGTCAACGCGATCGGCTGATTTTCACGCTTTGTCGAGACCTGAAAATCCCAGTCGCATGGAATCTGGCTGGCGGCTACCAGCGCGATCAGCAGGGTGGTATCAACAGAGTTCTTGAGCTGCATCGAGCCACCATGGAAGAGTGCATCCGTTGTTTCATAATCGCGGAATCCGGGTTTTGCACGTCGGAAATTTCACCATCCTGACATCCAAAAGTGTGGAGGCAACTTCTTCACTCCACGATCGCACTGATTCGTGGACTGAAAGTCCAGCTCCGATCGAAAAAATGAACGTCGATCAGTGATCATTTCGATCAAAGCTGGGATTTTTGGAGCAGGCATAATTTAATTGACTCTGTTTATGTTTGGAACCAGCCTGCAGAACATATTGATCAACTGCATGTCCTGCACCGTATTCGCACTTGTCTGAGAAATTCGCGAGTCACCCACGATGATTGTCAGCGATTGTGCTCGTGACACGGCCACGTTCAGGCGATTTTTGTTCAACAGGAACTGCAATCCTCGTGAACCAAAATCGCCCACACTGGAACACATGGAAATGATGACCACCGGCGCTTCCTGCCCCTGAAACTTATCGACAGAACCAACACGTGCACCGGGTGGGAGACCACTTCGCAGTTTTCTGACCTGAAGGTTATAGGGAGCGACAAACAGGATGTCGTTCAATTGCAGCTTTCCCAGACTGTGACCAGTCTCATCCGTGTGATCACATTGCAGCAGGTGCTGAGTAATCTCGGCAATGCGTTCAGCTTCCTCATGACTTCCCTGAATGTTGCCCGAATGCTGCACGTCACAAAACACGATTCCAGAGGGAACGATCAGTGTCTGAGTCATCGGTGTCTCAGCCAACTTAGGCGGAATGACGATGACACGATTCTGCGTCTGAGGATGTGACTGCAGCCGATCTTCATAAACACTGCCAGAGATGAACGAACAAATGTCCGGATGCATTCGACGAGTCACACCAAGGAATACTCCCAATTCCGGCGGAACGACGGCGTGATCCTGCAGCAGGTATTCCAGAAGTGACTGGCCGCTCTCGCCGGGATGACTTCCCTGGGTGGGCTGGCTGAGCTGCATCTGGTCGCCAATCAGTACAATGTTCTTCGCCGCCTGGCACATGCCAGCGAGATTTGCGATCGAGACCTGTCCGGCTTCATCCACAAAAAGATAGTCCAGTCGATCCGCCATTTCGGGACGCGCGAATAGCCATGCCGTTCCTCCGATCAAACCATCCGTAAACGCTGCGGCGGCATCTGTATTTCCGCTGACGTATTGGATGCCGGAATACCGTTCGAAGAAAGGATCCTCTTCATCTCCGCCCGCTTTGATCGCCATCAATTGTTCGGGCATTGCTTCTGCGCATGCCGCCATCACATTGAGAATGGCGTTATGGCTATTGGATGTGACACCTATCCTCTTACCGTCTTTCAGGAGTGCAACAATCATCTGCGCCGCCGTATACGTCTTACCGGTACCGGGCGGTCCCTGGATACAGAGGGTCGAATCGACCATGTCGCGGGCGATCCTGACACAAGCCTGCACCGTGTCTTCCTGTGCCTGAACCAGTGCCTGTCCACGCTGATGATTATTCAATTCCGGAGCTTGTCGAAGCAGGAATTGTCGAAACGCCGGCGGAATCCGCTGGCCATCCATCCAGTCGCCAGCCAGCCGCTCGATCGCTTCTTCAATAGAAGCGGCACTGACATGCTCATCAGGGATCAGCGACATCCTCTCTGGAAGTTTCCCATCCGGGATTTTGCTCAACGCGGCATTGCTGATTTTCAGCAGCACGCGACCTTCATCATCAAAAGTCTCTATCGTCAGCTTGATCTTTAAGTCATGTGCAGCGTAAACATTGCTGCCAGTTCGAAGTTTGGTATCCTGGTCAGGATCAAAGGCGTACCAGAACCCCAAAGAGCGTTTAATGGTTTCTGGCTTGTCCTTTGTCCGCTGTAAACCGCCAAGGCAATTCAGGTCTTCGATGAGTTCCGGTTCGGTCATCGCTGCTCTGTCAAACATGGTCCACCAGACAGGCTTGTCCTCACGACGGTGGAATTCCAGCAACTGGGCCAGCAGTTCCTGCACCTTCCATTTTTCAGGATGTTTTGCCAGGACGGGCTTCTGCCCGGGAATTTCCCGCATGAGCTGATCAGCCAGCTGTCGTCTGCGTTGAGCGTCTTCAGTGCCCTTTGAAACAGGCGCTGGTTCCGCAGGTTCGGATGTTCTGGGAAGTCGCGGGCAGTAAGTAATTTTGAGGCTCGCCTGAAGCTGTCGCAGCCAATCGGCAGCCTGCCAGGTGGAGACACAGTCCACTTCGTTGTAGTCGCGGATGTCCTTCAGGATTGGCGACTTCTTCCAATCCGGTGATTCGTCCGATTCGATCCAGCGAGCATAATAGACCATTGATGCTCCGGCACTTTTCACTTCTCCTTCACGTCGTTCCTGATACAAGGTCTCGACGGTTTTCAGTGAGTAATTCGAGGCTCCCAGCAAAATCGATTGCCGAACGATCTGATAGAGATCCACGAACACTTCTGCGCGCAACAAGGCATCGACATCCTCTTCACGGGTACCGTGCCGCCCCATCAGCCGTCGCATGGCGGAGACTTCATAGGCTGCATAATGATAGATGTGCATCGCCGGATCTTTTTTCCAGCGAGCTATGACCCAGTCGATGAATTGCTCAAACGACCGTTTTTCCTCGGCCGAATCGTGGGCCCACCAGTCATGAAATCTCGGTTGGCCACTCTCCACCGTGACCACTCCCAGCAGATATTCAAGGCCACGATCGATCAGCGGGTATCCTTCAATGTCGAAATAGACGTCGCCAGGGGACGCAGGCGGAAGCAGGGCCAGACCACAACGAGAATTCATCAAATCGGGCTGAAGGATTTCGTACGCGGGTCGCACGAGACCGGGGCTATCCGCGTTCGCCTCGAGCTTTCGAGTGCGTATCTGCACGGCAGCCTGGGCTACGAGTCGTTGAAAGCTGTCATCGTTCAGACGTGGGATGCGTGTCCTTGAGGAATTGGCCAGTTGAGTTACCGTCTCGATGCCTGCGTCGTTCAGCTTCCTGATTTGACTCACGGAGATATTGGCCACCTGAAACAGGTGGTCACGTTCCAGAAGCCATTCCTCGGCATGGGACTGCCATCGTCCATGATCGGCCCGTGGATCGGGAATCGGGTGATCGGCATCCGGGGCAAATTCCGCCATCTGCTGCAGAAACGCACTTTTGAGTTGCTGATAGTAGTACCAGTAATCATCCGTGCGAAATCGTTGTCGGGTGCCATTCCCGAGGATGACCTCGACGAATTCTGGCCGCTTTCCCTGAATGGCTTCGAGCATTTCGGCATAACAGCAAAGCTGGATCAGATAATATGGCTTCGGAGTTTTCGCCAGTTTCGTATCCCACACTTCGTAGCAGACAGGGTCCCTCGATACTCTGGCCAGGAAATCTGCATAGCCCGCAAACGGTGCCAGAGACAAATACGCCTGAAAGATGATCTCCCGTCCTTCACTGATAGCCTCGCGTGTCATTGCGGCGACGGCTTCTCGGTTGTCTCCCTGAACCCAACAGAGATCCCTGCCGTCATTCTCAAGCTGTTTGACAAACTTCGCTTCATGCGTGATCCCGGCATCAGCATAAAGCTGCAGTTCGTCGTTACGTTCATCCGGCGTTATGCGATCCGGACATTCAAGGTAAAGTCGATCCATCCAGGACCCAAATGCAGATTCCATGAATCGCGTCAGGTCTGAAGGAGAATAGACGACTCTTCCGTCGCGAAAATACATGCAAGGGCTTTCGTCATAACCGCAAATTTTGCTGACAGCGTTCTTTGAAGAACGCACAATAGACATTCACAGCCACTTCAACGCCGCCCTTACAGTTAATGCGATGGGCGAAAACGTTCGAAGAGCCCTGGACGAATTGTCTCGGGCTGAAGCTCGCGTGTCTTCAGGAAATGAACTGGGTTTTGCATCGCCTGCCGCAACTGCGGCAATCGCTGAATGTCCATAAGGGTCAACAGATTTTGCTCCATCGCAAATGAGGCCACGTTGCTGCCACGGATCCAGACCGTCGCTCCATCCTGCTGGCTCCGCTCGGCAATGACACCAGGTAACTCAGAAAGCGTCACCGTCGGATTGTTGCATTCTGGTTCCGTTTCAAGGATGTCGCCAAGAGCCACATTAATGCAAATACCCCGGACCATCGGCCACTGTGTTCTGGCGATTTGCAATGACCGGTCAAGCTGTCCCCAGCCAGACTTCCCCTTGATCGACTGCTCTCGTATCTTGATTTCCCCAAACATATCCGGAGCGGATACATGGCCGGAAACAAAATCAAGCTCTCTGTAAATGGAACTGGCCTTTCCCTTTCGGTCGATATCCGGAGCGACAAGAATTCGTTCATCTACCGTATCCGGAACCACTGTCGCGAGGAGTCGCTGCACGACAGCCTCCCATCGCAGCAACTCCGCATTGTAATCCTGAGCAAATGGGTCACGACGTCGACCACTCTCCTTTTTTTCCCTGAGGGCCCGGCACCATGCTCGATAACCAGAATGCGAAGTGCTGACTAAACCAATCTTTCCAGGGGTCTGACCGTGCATACAAGCCTCGCGTTAGAAAGGAGTGTTCAAAACCGCTGTCAACAGAACCGTCTGGACATTTCCGAACGGGGCCGCTGGCAATCTGCTGCGTTACGCCCGGATTGAAGGGAATACAGCGAACAACGGAAACAACTTTGCCTTAGGCTTCTAACTCGCGATTCGCATCTCCCACAGGATTTTACAGTGCCTGCCTGGACGCCATTGTGTCCAGGCACGTGAGTGATTCAGAGGTTTTTCCAAAACGTCTGAAACCGCCTATTCGTAGGCTTCATGCATACGGCGAACATCATCGCGGATGGCCTGAACCAGTTCCCGGGGATCAAGTACTTTTGCCACGGAACCAAACCCCATGACCCAGCTCTTAATTTCTTCAAGATTGCCCAGTTTGAGTTTGAGGACGATACTGCCATCGCGATTTTCGACGATCTCCTGACTGCGATGCCACTGTGATTCTCTGACCGCACCAGCGGCTGACGCTGCAAACTGAATTCGGATCGAAAACATCCGGCCGGATGGACTGAAAATACCGAAGGATTCTTCCAGGTAGGAGCGCACATCAAACGATTTCGGTACTTCGAATCGTGCCGGAAGGCAATCAACATTCAGAATTCGATCCAGTTTGAAGTGACGCATCTCCTGCGAGGCAACGCTGAACGCGATGACATAGAGCGAGCCACGATGGTAAACAAGGCTATAGGGATGCAGTTGGTATTCCGAAGGCTTTGGAGCGTTGTTCTTTTGATACGTAACGCTCAACACCGTTCTCTTCTGCACTGCATCAAGCACCGAGGAAATCAGTTGAGATCGCCCGGAATAATCACTGACGCCAATGCTGGTCAGATGAAATCCATCGGTGAGATTGTC
>CAIXQV010000587.1 GCA_903921605.1 uncultured Planctomycetaceae bacterium
ACGATTGATGATCGCCATGCAGCAACTCACACAGGAACAACAGGACGCCCTGCGTATGCGTTATGTGGAGAATCTGCCGTCCAAAGAAATCGCCGACAAGCTCGGCAAATCCGACGGCGCGATTCGAGTCATGCTGACTCGCTCCCTGCGGCAACTGGAAGAGTTGCTTGATGATAGGCATATGGAATAGCCGGTGCGAACTCAGGCAGTCGCCTGCAAACAGGCGAAGTGCATTTTCGCCACCGGGTTTACCCCGGTGGATCAAGGCTTCTGCACTACTTCTTCGATAGTGATTCTCGGCGGCGACATCGGTAGTGCAAAAGCCTATAAACCACCGACGTAAAGTCGGTGGCGAAGATTTCTTCGCCTGTTTAGCGATCAATTGTGGACTCGGTCGCCTTCTCAGCGTCTTTCAACAACACGAGTGATTTCGGAAACATGGTCTTTAACTCTGCCACTGGAATTGCCAGCAGCAGATCCTGAGCACCGGTGATGGTAATGCCCAGCAGGTCACCGTCCGCATCGAGAATGGGTGTCCCCAGGACAGGGCGGTGGCCGATTCGAAGTTGCCAAACGGCAATTCCGAGTGCGGGGTACTTGCGATCCAGGGCGCTCACCGTATTGGCGAACGGGGCGAGAGATTCACTTTCAGCTTGTGAATGATCTGGTATCCAGACTCGCACTTCGTCGTGGAGTTGCACCTCTGTCGAAGACAATTCGAAGAAATGATTCACGTCGATCGGCTGCTCCGGCTGAAGAACAGCCCAGCCCTGGCCAGCCTTTTCGATGAGCTTGAGAGGGATCATGCTCCCGTCGTCGAACTTGGCCTTAATGTTCGCCTGGGAGACGTCGCCAACGGGCAACTCGGACAGAATCATCCCGTCGGATGAGATGACGATGCCCCGTCCGATGACTAGTTCATCTTGACTTGTCGATGACTCATTACTCCGATAGAGCGTAATCTCCACAATCGCCGAGCGCCAGAGAATTTTTTGTTCCAGAGTGGCTGGTGGAACGACACTGGGAATGCGAACAAGTCCCCGTTCGAAGACCTGATAGCCCCTAGCGCCGGGCTCGTCCCGGAGGATCAGTTGATTGCCTTTGAGTTCGTAGTAATCCTCGCCGTAGCTGCCGTTCTCGTCCTTTGAGTAGCTCCGCAAGGTCTTCTTGATCGGGTCCACTTTAATGCGACAGTCATACCCGCCCCCTGGCCAGACGATGGAACGCTGGTCTCCACGAAAAGTCCAGTTTGTCGGTGACATCTCACGCTGCTCACCTTGATGGTCAAAATCGGTGACGAGGTGCCAGTCGCCTTCGAGCTCCGTGACAGGTTGGGCGGTCTTGGGCTTTGCCGATGCATTTGCGGATGAATCGTTCGGTCCAGTTACCTGAATCGGATAATCGTTGACCTCATTCGATTGCACATTCGACAGGTCCTCAGTTTGTGGATCCATGTCTTCCGCCGCGACTGGAAGAATGCGAGCTTCCGAGATGCGGTAGAGACGAGTGAGTCTATTCTCATCAGCTTTGGGTTCTATGTGAAACGTGCCCTCAACATCAAACGGGCGACCATCAATGTAGTCAGTCGTGATGCCTTCACCCAGTGACACACCAATCACATCGTAGATTTTTGGATTGCGAACGAAGCAGCAGATGTCGTTATGGCGAGCCAATGTGAACTGCTTCAAACTGTGAGCTTCAAACGTCGGATACATGAAGCCACGGATGCGGACGGTTTTGCCGTTCAACTCCTGTAGCCAATCCGGAAAGTGCTCAACAGCGTTCGCTGGCACCGGCTCCAAGTTCAGGATCCTGAGTAGGTCAAGATCATCGTAAGTGACTCGCAACGCCGCTGTGCCAGGGGCGGGAAGAAATCGCTTTTGGGGAATCAGCAATTTGATGTTAGAAAATCCCGGCGCCCTTACTGAACTGTTGCCGTCAGCGTTGTTCCGTCCGCCCTCCCCGATTTCGAGTGACGAGTCCTTCGTGAGTGGCTGTGCAGGATTTTCCCACTTCAACTGCGGATTCAGCAAGTCCTCTACTCGTCGATCCACGATCTGATCGGCCATGCGATCTCGCATGTCGAGCGACTCTTGAGTCTTCTCCAGACGAGCCCGCATTTCCTGCAACTCAGCTCGCAGCAGGCTTTGTCGAAGAGTGAAAGCTCGCTGCACGGCGGTTCGCAGCTCAGACTTTTTCGCGGCATCGGGCGTTTGTCGAAGCGATGCGGCGAGATCGCGAGCCTGCTTGTTGGCGGCTTCATATTCGGTTCGCAGTTGCGGAACAGCGGGTCGGAAGCTCGGTGCGTAACTTGAGACGTCGGATTCATCAGGCGGAGCAACAAATTCTGGTCCGGAAGGAACAACATGCGTACCCGCCAAATAGAGTGAAACTCCGCAACGTTCTGAAGCCGCTTGTACGACCTTCTCAAGTCTTTGCAGTTCATCTTGCGAATATCCTTTGGTCGCTCGAAAAACCAAGCCATTGTGTTGCTTGTCGGCGTCACCTTCAGGATGAAGTCCGCCGAATTCCAGGACCAGTTTTTCCACGCCGGAAGCTCTGAGGTCCACCAGGAACAGTTTGATCTTCTCGAACGACTCGTCTTCCCGCATGAAGACTTGCGTCACGATTGGCGATTCTGACGTTGGCGTCATTTCGGTCTCAATGACCTTTGCAATCCCGGCTTTTTCAAGATCTGCCAGGAACTGCCACACCACCTCCGACTCCTGCGCGTCGACGCCGGGCTGGATGACGATGCGCTTCGGCTCCGAAACTCGGCGTGGGGGCTCAGATCTTGCAGGTCGGAAAGGAGAGGGTTGCCCGTTCACAGGCGTTGGCTCGGAAAGGAATGGCGAAGTTTGCTCAACTGCCAGCGTTGGCGTTTGGCTTGCCTCTTTGGGCTCAGCCGGTTCCTGCGCCCTGCCAATTGAGATCGCAAGGCACCAGAGGATGCCGATTAGAATGAGACGGTTCATCATGAACTCCCGATGGGATTCAGATTTTGAAATCTGAGATTTGAAATTTGTTTTTTTGAATCGCAGGTTTTGGAGCGATAGTGAACGCCGATGTTCGCTAATAGTCGCATCTCATTAGCGTTAATCAGTGTCCATTAGCGGTTCAAAACTATGGCGGAGGTTCTTCCCAGATCTGCTCCGCATTCTTCTGCCATTTGTTGAAGTCGCTGCGGAGCGGGGAGACAGTCTCTTCACCAGCGTCCCAGCTTGTTGACGAATTCGTTGAGATGACTGGCGGCTCAATGGCTGGTTGTGACCTAGTCGATACTTGTGGCTCGATCGGTGGTGTTCCCTTAAAGTACATCAGACCAAACACGCCAGCCGCAACACAGGCTCCGACGATCAACATGCGACGGCGCAACAACGCTCGCCGAGTCACAACGGCAGCACACTCGGAAGGCAGCGGCACGGTTCCCGGTTGCTGAACATGAGCCAGA
Source organism: uncultured Planctomycetaceae bacterium (assembly GCA_903921605.1). The sequence goes on from CAIXQV010000587.1 coordinate 3,452, forward strand.
CAGCCTTCCAGCAACTGAGCAATCTCAATCGCACTGGCGAATCGATCGGCCGGACTCTTCGCCAACAACTTGTGAACGATCATCTCAAACCATGCCGGGAACTGCGGTGAGATCTCACGCAGTGGACGAGGCGACTCATCGGTCAGCCGGCGCAGAATTCCATAGGTCGTTTCAGCTCGGAACGGTGTTCGCCCGGTGGCTAACGTATAGAGCACTGTGCCGAGACTGAACAAGTCGCTGCGAGCATCCACGGGTTCTCCTCGAGCCTGTTCGGGGGACATATAAAGCGGTGTGCCGGCGATGATTCCGGTGCGAGTGATGCTGGCGTCGTCGATGGCTCGGGCAAGTCCGAAATCGGTGAGCATCACTTTCTCGACGCTGATCTCCAGCAGAATATTGGCGGGCTTCACGTCGCGATGAACCAGTCCCTGAGCATGAGCCGCCGCAAGGCCGTTGGCAGTCTGCATGCCGATGCGCAGGATATCGATCAGTTCCAGCGAGCCGACTCGATCCAGCCGCTGCTGCAGCGATTCACACGCCACGTACGGCATAACGATAAACGGCAGTTTGCCGCTGGAATGCACCGTCAGAATCGGCATGACGTTCGGATGTAAAATCGCGGCGGTCGCCTGAGCTTCTCGTGCAAACCGCTTGCGAGCCGCCGCACTAACAGCCAGTTGCGGAGCCAGCACTTTCACGGCGACCAGTCGTTTCAATTCCGGCTGATACCCCTTGAGCACCACGCCCATACCGCCGTGGCCGATGACTTCCTGGACTTCAATGTCACCCAATCGGCCGATGTA
>CAIXQV010000588.1 GCA_903921605.1 uncultured Planctomycetaceae bacterium
GTCACTCGGCTGCTGTGTCGGACGATTGATCTGGAGATGTCGAAGCCGGATGGCAGCATTGCGGAGCTGTCGGTGATTCGTCCGCTGTGGTGGCTGCAGGGGACGGGAGCGGCGGTTGGTGGCTCGATCGAGATCGGGCTGCATGAGATCGGTCTGTCGGGCGAGGCGACGGTTCTGGCGATTGGGCCGTGCGATGTGGATTCTCGGGAAACGCGGCCGGGGATGAGCATCGTGACCGGCACGATCCGGCATCGCAATGCGACGGTCTGGGATCTGACGTTCGATGACCGCACAGAGGAAACTCTCGGAGTCACCGCCAATCATCCGCTCTACTCCGAAACCCGCCACGCCTGGATTTCCGCCGGAGACTTGCAGCTTGATGAGGTCGTCAGAACGCTCAACGGCCATTCCACGCTCACGGCAAGAACTCAGCGTCCGACTCGCGAAACCGTCTTTAACCTCGAAGTCCACAGAAGCCATGCGTACCATGTGTCCGAGCTGGGGGTGCTGGCGCATAATACGGGGTTGCCGTGTCCTGTGACGACGGGCCAATACTCACAAGCTAAAGGCCATCATGTGCATCAGAAGGCCGCGTTCAAAGATCATTTGAAATACGACAAGGACAGAGCATTTTCGATTAGCCAAAGCGAGATGGAAAAACGCGGATGGGACCACGCTGCCATGACTGCAAAGCAGCGTCAACTCCAAGATGCGCTTTCCGCGAGTGGGCAGGCAAACACGATGAAAGAGCAAACAAGAATTGCCGTGGAGTCTTTGGTGGCAGAAGGTGCGACCACTGCTGAAGCTCGGTCACTGGTCGCAGAATCACTAAGAAACCTTCTCAAACAAGGTGTTAGGTTCCCTACAAACATACCGTGGAATTGATGTGGAGACGCGACCATGACGAACGCATATCTCGACGAATTTGGCAAGCGACTGATCCAAGAGGTTCGAAGCAAAACTCTCTCGGATTGGCATCGGATTCTTTCTGGGCAAATGAAGGGCATCCGAGCGGAGCGGATTCGCGATTCGCTTGCGGCCGTTGTGTCCTCAACGCCCCAAGAGTCTAACGCGGTAACAAGCCTCATCCCCGAAGTCGTCGATTCCGTTTTGCATAATTTGCTCACTTGGCTGGAACAGGATGAGGATTACTCCGTGTCTGTTAAGGTGCAGGGTGAGATCATAAATAACATCTTGGCTTCTAGTGATGGACTCGCTGGGGAACTGTACGGAACTCGTGGCTGGATACAAAAGTTTAGTGAATAAAAATGACACCCATGAAGTTCCGTCGTCACATCGAACACCGAAAACATCGAACATCGGTACCATGTATTTGACATAGTTGGCCAGCATGATCTGTCAGTGTCGAATGCTAGTCATTTGCTGATCTATGCTGATAACAACGAATCATGGGGCCATCCGATTGTCGATTGACTCAGTGTCGTCGATTATGGAAAGAGCAATGATGTTGCAGATTTCTCACGCTACGGCGATTGAACGACTGCGAAAAATAATTCCAAGTTGTCAATCGTTGAATCCAGACGATATTTCATCACATGCTAATCAACATGGCACAAGCCAAACGGTCACAGAATATTTGGACTGGATACACGTGCCAGATGAGCAGCTTTGGTCTCTACTGGTCAGCGGGAAGATCGACTCGATGGAACGAGTCACGATCGTGACGGATGCCTCCTTTTTTCGAGCCTATGGACCTTTCGAATTGGATGGAACAGAGGTTGACGATTTTGTCCGTGCTCACCTTTCAGTTTGTGGCGAGTGCCTTTTCAATGGCGACGTTGTCCTGATCCGACCTGAAACTGGCAGGGTTGACCTCTTTCACCACGAAGGCATTGTTACTCATGTTGCAACAGGCCTAGACAAAAACGTCCTGGCAGACGGATTGAGCAGACGTTGAGAGCGCCAGCGTTTATAGGGTCGGAACTCTATAGAGTGACATATGCCCCTGTTACCTTAAGAGCGCTCTGTGTCGGAGAGCATCGCATGGATCTTGATCGATCCCGTAGGTCTAGGAATACTGCAATGATTCAGATTTGTATGCGGGGATTGTGCGTTTCCAGCATTCTGCTTAGCCTCTGGTTTGGCTTCGGCAGCAAGCCCGTTGACTTGGTTGCACCATCAGCTGTGGCAGAAGCGGTA
>CAIXQV010000589.1 GCA_903921605.1 uncultured Planctomycetaceae bacterium
AGCCCAACAGCAATCACAGGCCCGGCGACCATCTCCATGGCGTGAATGGCCGCATCGCGAGGTGTCATGCCGTGTTCGATATTGTGTTCGATGGCTTCCACGACCACGATGGCATCGTCGACAACAATCCCCACGGCCAGCACCAGGCCGAACAGAGTCAGCGCATTCAGACTGAAGCCAAAGGCCAGCATCGCCGCGAAGGTTCCGACGATTGCCACGGGTACCGCGACCAGAGGAATAATCGCCGGTCGCCAGCCCTGCAGAAACACCAGCACGACGATGGCGACCAGGATGACCGCATCGCGGAGAGAGATGAACACCTCTTTCACCGATTCACGAATAAAGGGCGTCGTGTCATAAACGATGGCGTAGTCGACACCTTCCGGAAATCGCAGCTTCAGATCGTCCATGCGAGCTCGCACTTCTGCGGCCGTTTCCAGAGCATTCGATCCAGGCAATTGATAAATCGAAAGAGCGATGGAAGGCTTTGTGTCCAGCGTGCAAACCTGATCGTAAGACATCGCTCCCAGTTCAATGCGGGCCACATCTTTCAGTCGCACCATCCGCCCTTGCGCGTCGGCTCGCAGGACCATGTCGCCGAATTGCTCCTCACTGGTCAGTCGTCCCAGAGTTGTCATCGTGTACTGAAATACGAGCCCTTCTGTTGTGGGCTGCTGGCCAATCTGTCCGGCCGCGACCTGAGTATTCTGTTGTTCGATCGTCCGCAGGATGTCCTGAGTACTGATGTCTCGCATGGCCATCTGCTGAGGATCCAGCCAGATCCGCATGCTATAGTCGCGTTGACCAAGAAACGTGATGTCTCCCACGCCCTCGACTCGCGATAATTCATCACGCATCTGAATCGTCGCGTAGTTGCTGAGATACAGGTTGTCTCGCGAGCCATCCGGCGAAAACAGATTCACGATCATCAGCACGCCCGGCGCTTTTTTCTTGACGGTGACTCCGCGTCGTTGCACAAGATCCGGCAACGTCGGCTGAGCCAGAGCGACTCGGTTCTGCACCAGCACCTGCGCCAGATTCAGATCGGTTCCGGAGGCAAACGTGACCGTCAGCGTGTACATGCCGTCGTTCGTGCATTGCGACGACATATACAACATGTTCTCAACGCCATTCACCTGCTGCTCGATCGGTGCGGCGACGGTATCAGAAACAACCTTGGCGTTGGCACCGGGATACATCGTCGACACTTCAACAGTCGGTGGAGCGATTTCCGGGTACTGCGTCACCGGCAAAGTGAAGACCGCGATACCGCCGGCGAGCGTGATGACAACGGACATCACCGTGGCGAAGATAGGTCGATCAATAAAGAAACGAGAAAACATTCTACGAAGACCTTAGCCGACCGAAGGCAGCTCACCGGTTGGCGATTTACGTTCGTCGGGATTGATTGTGGGGCTACTATGCGTAGATGGCACTCCCCGTGGTTCAGTTGGTATGGCGGCTATCGCGGCACGAACTGGTCGAGTCAAAAACCGGAGTCTCATTAAGTCTGTCAGAATCCGACCAATACGCGAAAGTGGGCCGTGCCCGGAGAATATTGACCAGTGTGAGATACGATCAACGACCAGAAAAAAGACCGGTGTCAGGAAGATCCCGAAGATCGTCACTCCCAGCATCCCGCTGAAGACAGCTGTCCCCAGCGCACGACGCATTTCGAATCCCGCGCCTGTCGCCACAACAAGCGGGACGACTCCGAGAATGAAGGCAAACGAGGTCATCAGAATCGGCCGCAGCCGAAGTCGACAGGCCTGCAGGATTGATTCGTAAACATCAAGGCCTTCGTCACGACGCAGCTTGGCGAATTCGACGATCAGAATCGCGTTCTTGCAGGCGAGCCCGATCAGTACCACGAAGCCGATCTGCGTGAAAATATTGATGTCCAATTTGGCAACGGCGACTCCGGCAATCGAACACAGTACACACATCGGGACCACCAGAATCACGGCCAGAGGCAGCGACCAGCTTTCATACAACGCTGCCAGGACCAGGAACACAAACGCCACGGAGAAACCAAACAGTAACATTCCAGTGCTGCCCGATGTTCGCTCCAGAAAGGAAAGCTCGGTCCACTCGAAGGCCATCGTGGACGGCAATTCGGACGTTGCCAGTTCTTCGAGAATACGAATTCCTTCCCCGCTGCTGACTCCCGATGTTACATTGCCGATAATTGCTGCGGCCGGATACATGTTGTAACGAGTTACCATCAGTGGCCCACCAATTGTTCGCACTGTGGCCACGGACCCCAGCGGTACCATGCGTCCGTTATCTGTTCGGACTCGCAGTTTGGCGACGTCGTCCACTTGATTTCGAAAGCCCTGATCGGCCTGAACCACAACTTGCCAGGTACGGCCGAACATATTGAAGTCATTGACATAACGAGAACCGAGATAGGCCTGCAGAGTTCCGAAGACTTCGCCCAGACTGATTCCCTGTGACAGGCAGGCATCACGATCCACATCAAAATAGAGCTGGGGAGCATTCACGTTGAAGCCGGTGAAGAGTCCTTTCAGCTTTGGATTCTTGCTGGCCACGGTGATCAGGTTGTCTGTTTGTTCCTGTAGCACGCGTAGTCCAGAGTCACCGCGATCTTCAACCATCAACTTCATGCCTCCGGCACGGCCGACCCCGGATACCGCTGGCGGAGGAGCCAATGTCACGGTCGCTTCAGGAATCTGTTTCGCGAATTGTTTCAGCAAAGATTCCTGAATGGCATTGGCGGTCGTTTCCGGGGTTTTTCTCTTATCGAAGTTTTCGAGAATGATAAACATGGAACAGAAATGGGAAGCTCGACCGCCCAGAGTAAACGAGTTTCCGGCGATGGAGTTAACGCTGCGGACGCCCGGAGTATCGAGAGCGATGCGTTCGATCTTTGTGAGTGTTGCCAGAGTTCGCTCAGCGGCCGTCGCATCCGGCAACTGCACGCTTCCTGTCAGATAACCTTTGTCCTGAGCAGGAATGAAGCCGGTGGGAAGAGAATGAAAACCGGTGTATGTCAGACCGACAAGTCCGACGTAAACGATCAACACAATTATGGGAACTCGCAGGAGCCGTGATGTTGTCGCGACATAGCCATTAACACTGGCTCCCATCAGGCGATTGAACAAACGGAACAGCCAACCCAGCAGGAAGTTTAAGATCCGCGTGAGCAAATCCTGTCGCCCATGTTTTGGCCGCAACAGTAACGCAGCAAGGGCCGGGCTGAGTGTCAATGAGTTGATCGTGGAGATGACAGTTGAGATGGCAATTGTCAAAGCGAATTGACGAAAGAACAGGCCGACGATTCCCGACACAAATGCACACGGGATAAACACAGCAGAAAGAACAAGCCCCACGGCGATCACGGGGCCCGTCACTTCATCCATCGCTCGAATCGCCGCTTCGCGAGGACTGAAGCCGCGTTCGATATATTGTTCCACAGCTTCAACGACCACGATGGCATCATCGACCACGATACCAATGGCCAGCACGAGGCCAAACAGAGTCAAATTGTTCAGACTGAAGCCGACTGCCAGCATCGCCGCAAAGGTTCCGACAATCGCTACGGGCACGGCAATTAAAGGAATAATGGCCGGACGCCAGCCCTGAAGAAATAAAAGTACAACCAGCGAAACCAGGATCACAGCGTCTCGCAGTGATTTGAAAACTTCTCCGATCGATTCACGAATAAATGGAGTCGTGTCGTAGCCCGCTTCCCAGATGACTCCTTCGGGAAAATCGACAGCCAGTTCGTCCATCTTGGATTTGATCAGGTCGGCGGTCTCCAACGCGTTTGCGTCAGGCAACTGAAAGATCGCGAGTCCGACTGTTGGTTTCTGATTGAACCGATTATTTGTTTCGATGGTTCGGGCCGCCACCTCGACTCGCCCAAGATCCCGAATCCGCAGCGTGCGACCGTCCGGAGTTGTTCGCACAATGATGTCGCCAAATTCGTCCGGCGTCTGCAATCGTCCCTGAACATGCAGAGGAAGTTGCCAGGCGTGTTGAGCGGGCGGCTGGCTGTTGACCGTTTCATTGGTTCGAGTGAAGGCGTCCGCAGATTTCGATTCAGAACCGCCAGTCGTAAGAATATTGACGGAGTTAATATTCGGGCTGACGACGGAATTCTCTGCTGTTGGTTGTTGCCCGAGTTGTCCCAGGCCGACCTCGGCATTTTGTTCGCGGACGGCAGACACAACATCCGACACCGCCACATTGCGCGCGGCCAGCTTGTCCGGGTCGAGCCAGATTCGCATGCTGTAATCACGCTGTCCGAAGACTCGAACTTCACTGACGCCTCGCAGCCGACTGATTTCATCAAGCAGCCTCAGGCGCGCATAATTGCTCAGATACAACTGGTCGTATCGTCCGTCCGGAGAATTCACACTGATCGTCAGCAGAATATCGGGCGATCTCTTGCGCGTCGTCACGCCCGTTCGGCGCACCAGTTCCGGCAACAGAGGTAGTGCCAGACTGACTCGATTCTGCACCAGCACCTGAGCCAGATTCAGATCGACACCCGGCTTGAAGGAAACGGTCAGCGCATAGGAACCGTCGTTTGTGCTCGACGAGTTCATATACAGCATGTCTTCCACGCCATTGACCTGCTGCTCAATCGGGGCCGCAATCGTTTCCGCTACCGTTTGCGCGCTGGCTCCGGGATAATTGCAGGCGACTTCAACCGTCGGAGGAGCAATCAGCGGATACGGAGCAAGAGGCAATTGATACAGCGCGATGCCGCCGACCATTGTGATCACAATGGAGATCACAGAGGCAAAGATCGGACGATCAATAAAGAAGCGAGAGAACACAGGAACGGCTCGCAGCAACGGCGGGACATCTCAGCAGGCGCGACATCGTATCCATTCAGGAACCTCGCGGGAATTGACCGGTCTTTTGGAGTGCGGCAGCCCGCTGCCGCTTTTTCGCAGGCAGCCTTGCTGCCAAGCCACGTTCGCTGCAGCATGTCGGATTTGCAAATTGTTCTCCACAGCAGGCTGTGGAGCCGAAAGCTTCAGCAGTCCAAAGAACAGTCAGCAGCGTCCCCCAATGCGAACCGGGGTTGGCATGTCGAAACATACCAACCCCGGAACATCGGGTCGTCCGAAGGTGAGGAGTAACTTCGGAACGAACTTTTCGTTGTACTGTGCGGACTCCTCGTGTTTCCGTCAGCTCGCAGCGTGTTTACGAGCGGACGTGAATGGCCGAATTGGCCAGTGATGATTCCCTGTCAGGAAACTAGTGTTTGAGAATCCGAGGTGCTTAGCGTGTTGTATAAATCGCCGGGTCATCAATGATGATCGGAGTTGACCACGTCTTGCCGTCGTTTTGGTTACACGAGTTAAAGAAGTGAGTCGCGAAGTACTCAGCCTGATAACCGTAAGGGAAGCTGGAGTAAAGATGATCTGCGGCGGTCAGGTTGTCAGTGCCCTGTTTTCCGTAGTAGTGAACTCGACCATCGCCGGTCACTGACATGCCCAGTGTCCACCAGCCTGGAGTCAACTTCAGACTTTTGACTTCGTGACCGAGGTTGTTGCCGCGAATCAGAAGAATCGCTTCATCCTCTTTGAACTTGCCATCATGGCTGCTGTGGAACTCGATAAAGTAACCAGGCCAGTAGTCTTCCTGTTTGCGCTTCGTAGAAGTGAACAGGAATTTTTTCTCGCTCTCCGTGATCGTTGTCTTCAGGTCGATGCGGTAGCCGAAGTGCGAGCCTGATCGATTCTCCCACTGTTCGAAGGGAGGAAGATAAACTCGAGTCACGCAGCTTGGGTTTCGGCCCGTCGCGATTGCTCCCACTTTGGAAGAGCAAGCCATGATCAGATCGTCCTGCTCCATTTTATAGGAGTTGTTTCCGGGGACGCCGGAGTTCAGGGTTTGGACCTTCAGCGCGCCTTTGCTGCCGGGAAGTCCACCTTCCGGCGTGGGGACTCGAACGATATGGTCTGGCATGCCGCGCTTTGGGCTTTCGAACCAGCGCTTGTTGTTCGAAAAGCCGGTGGGGGAACGAACCTGTTCGTCCTGTTCCCGACTGGCCTTCGCGCCGTTCGGAACCCATTTCCAGTTTTCGTCTTCGAAGTCGTCTCCCACCTGGTTCAGCTTCATCCCGGTTCCAGGAACAAGCTGAGCGTGGGCGTCCACGAAGAAGACAGGAATTGCAATGACAAAACATGCGGCTTGAACAAGCCTCAGGATTGGCGACTTCATGTCGACCGTGCCCCCAAAGAGTGAATCCGTTCTGGCAGGGCAGGATTTTCACAGACCGCTCATGCAGACCGACCGGCATCCTTGCAGACCGGTGAGCATTCGCGGTGCTTCGTGAAAACGGTGCTGAGAGTTTCTTTCCTGATCCAACCAGCCGTCCCTGGCCTGTTGTTGCAGGACTCTGCAGACCTATCCCGTCAAATGGAGTTATCGGACTGGCTGTTGCAGGCGGCATAGCCATTTCTACTGGTCGTAAACAGTCTTCGGCGGCAATTCGTTTCAACACGGCATGATCTGGCTGTCTTCTCTATTTTTCCTGATTGATCTTTCCTGGTCAGTTCGCTTAATGCTAAGCCGAAGGCGACCGGTGCCCGATTTCGCTTCCGTTTGCGGCTCGCTGCAAAAAGTCATGCCAGAATGCTTGATAAAATCCTCAGATAGTGGGCAACTGGCCGGAAAACGGAGGCGCTAGGATGGGGAACAAGCCCCAAATTGTTAACAAGCGGCGGGTTTGACAGCATCAAAAGACTCTCATGAATCACAAATCTCGCCAGAGAAAATGGTCTGTGGAGCTCGACAATTGGCTGTTCCTGGGAATCCGCGGACCGAAATGCCGGACACAGCATTGATTACGAGGTCCAAACTCGCTAGATTGCTCGACTTCTTTCCGCCCAAGGCCGATAAACGCTGGATGTTTTGTTGGTGAGAGGTTGGAAGTGCTGCAAAAGGCAGGCTTCACGTCTGCTCTTCCGTTTTTGAACACTTGATCAGTCCGCTTTTATCGGCGGCCCAAAGGATGACGGTTCCATGCTGGCGATTGGCAAAACATGGATGGCAAAGAAAGAGGTTGTTGACGAAGCAGGCCGTGATTGGTTTGTCGTCGACGCGGATGGACACATTGTTGGACGTCTGGCAACTCAGATTGCAACCATTCTGATGGGTAAGCATAAGCCTACATACACGGCCCATGTTGATACCGGTGATTGCGTGATCGTCCTGAATTGCGAGCGAATTCGCTTCACAGGCAACGCCATGCAGCACAGCAAGATTCCTTACTTGACCACAAAGATGGCCAAGAAGAGCTATGATCGATTCACAGGTTATCCAGGCGGTCTGCGTCAGCGATCTGCCGTTGAAACTTGGGAAAAGCGACCAGATCAGCTCCTTAGCGAAGCTGTTCGTCGCATGTTGCCAAAGAATAAGCTGGGTCGTCAGATGCTGAAGAAGTTGCGTGTCTTCGTTGGCACAAATCACCCACATCAGTCCCAGTTACCAAAGCCCTTCCCGGCGCACCTTTTGCCAGACCGAAAGATCAAAGGCTAAGACTGTCTTGCGGACGGTCTTGTGTTAGCAGATTCGGTTGGTCTTTGATTCACTTTTTCTCTGTGACGAGTTCTCATGAGTATGGATCCTTCAGTTTCTTCGGATTCCGTTGTCGACGCGCCGGAAGTTCCCTCATCACAGCTTCCTGAACTGACAATTGGTTCCGGTGCTGCAGGTACTGCTGTTGTTGATCCAGCTTACCAGCCGACGATCCGCGGTAAAGTGGATCGGTTCGGCGTTGCCATGGGAACTGGTCGCCGTAAGACCTCAGTCGCTCGCGTTCGCATCAAAGAAGGGGCGGGCCAGTTCGTTGTGAACGGTCGTCCGATGGAAGAATATCTTCGTATTGAGCGAGACCGCGAAAGTGTGTTGGTTCCTCTGAATGTCGTTGGCAAAGTTGGCCAGGTCGACATTTCGGTTCGCGTTCAGGGTGGTGGCACGACCGGTCAGGCCGGGGCGATCATTCTGGGGATTGCTCGAGCACTTCAGGGCATGAACCCAGCTTGGCATCACCTTTTGGCCGACGCCGGACTTCTGACTCGCGACGACCGAATGGTCGAACGAAAGAAGTATGGACGCAAGAAAGCCCGCAAGAGCTTCCAGTTCTCCAAGCGATAATGCCACACGACTTTCTGTTCATCCGATTCGTTCTTCGAACTTCGGTTTGATATTCATCCCTGCCGGATCACTGTCCTGCAGGGATTTTTTTTGGACCGCTCACCAACGCGGCTTCGCAAAGCGAATCATGCAATGCAGGACGCCTATCAATCCCTGATCCTTCCGGACGTGCAGCAGATGCTGCAGGAAGAAGATTTGGCTGGTTTGGCTGCCTTCTGCAAAGTTGTGCATCCTGCCGCCGTCGCTGAGATTTTGGAAGAGCTGGATGATCCACAGATCTGGCTGATTCTGGATCAGGCTGAACTGCCGCTGCGAGTTGAGATCTTTGAATACATCTCGCTGCGCCGGCAAACAGTACTGGTCGAAACGCTGGATTCCACGCGTCTCTCGAATCTGCTGGAGTGGATGTCGGCCGATGATCGTGTCGACTTGCTTTCGGAAATGTCCGAGGGCCATCGCGAAGAAGTTCTGCGACTGATCGCCAAGGCCGAACGCAGCGATATTCGCAAGCTGCTGTCGTACGACGAAGACAGTGCCGGGTCGATTATGACCACGGAGTACGCGTCGCTGCCGGCCAATATTACTGTCCGCGACGCACTGGCTCAGTTGCGGCAGCAGGCCCCGAACAGTGAGACGATTTACTACGTCTACATTCTGAATGAAGAACGCCGACTGGAAGGCTTTATCTCGCTGCGAGAATTGATCCTGGCCAAACCAGAAACTCGCCTCTCCGACATCATGCAGCGCGACGTGATCAGGTTTCGAGTGAGCGAGCAGCGCGAAGTCGTGGCTCAGGAGTTGGCTCGCTACAACTTCATTGCGTTGCCGATCGTCGATGAGAATGATCGGCTTGTTGGCATCGTGACTCACGACGACGCTCTGGACGTCGTTCAGGAAGAGGCTACTGAGGACGCCTACCTGCAGGGTGCTGTTGCCCCGTTGCGAGACACCTACGAAGAAACTCCGTTCCTGACGATTTTATGGAAGCGTGGGATCTGGTTGCTGTTTCTGTCCATCGTGGCTCTCATGAACGCGCATGTGATTGACCATTATCGGCAATCCACGGGTGGTGGCGAACCCATAGCGCTGGGGCTCAGCGGATTGACGACTTTGATCCTTCTCTTTTTGCCGCTCGTCATGGCGAGCGGAGGAAATGCGGGTTCACAATCAGCGACATTGTTTATCCGGATGTTTGCGCTGCAGCCCACTGACACGAAGGGTACTCCCGACGATTCGATCAGCCGAGCGTTGATCCTGCGTGAGTTTTTGATCGGCTTATGTCTGGGAGTCGCACTCGCGTCGTTGGACTTCGGTGTGGCCTGGTTGTGGTTCGGTAGAACGGTGAATGAATCGGCCGCGATCGCAACCACCGTGATTGCGGTCGTGATTCTGGGAACATCGGCCGGAACACTGTTGCCTCTGATGCTGCGGCGACTCGGTATGGATCCGGCGATTATGTCGAATCCGCTAATCGCGGCGATGGTCGATGTGCTTGCGGTAGTAATCTTCTACGAGATTGCTTCGTTGTTTCTAAGCTAATAACAGCATGGCCGTTGACTCATGGGTAATCCCGAAACTCCTGAGCAGGTTATTTGTTTAGTCGCTCCCGACCCCGCGTCGGGGGTTTAAAGGCTCTTGCACCATCAGTAACGAAATGAGCGGGCATTGGTGCCAAAGTCAGCAGGCCCCAGAGGCAGGCAGACTGTTGATTTAATCGTTTAACGGCAAGCCGCAGGCGTCTTCGCCTGATTTCGCCTACGGCTCGCCGTTAAACGAAAACGCTCAATACGCGAATAAGTCAACAGCCTACAGGCTCAGGGGGGGCGGGGGATCGAGTCATCAGCATCGTTCGCGATGCGTCGTTTCTTCAAAGAATCAAAAGGACTATTGGGGAAATCTATGGGTGAATTCTCTCATTTTACCGCTGACGGCGCAAGCCGAATGGTGGACGTTGGTGACAAGGCTGTGACGCGGCGAATGGCTCGGGCGGAAGGATTCGTGTTAATGCAGCCCGAGACACTGCGGTCTTTACAGGAGCGGAAATTTTCCAAGGGAGATGTTCTGGAAGTGGCTCGACTGGCTGGAATTATGGCCACCAAGCGGACTTCAGACCTGATTCCTTTGTGTCATGTATTGCCCCTCGAGAAGGTCAACGTCGAGTTTTCCTTATCGGGGACTGAGGTTCGCGTGGAAGCGAGTGTTTCCACAGAATCTAAAACCGGTGTTGAGATGGAAGCTCTGACAGCGGTGAGTGTTGCGTGTCTCACAATTTACGACATGTGCAAGTCGGTTGACCGGGAGATGGAAATCAACACGATTCGTCTGTTGGAGAAGTCCGGCGGCCGTTCGGGACATTTCCTCCGTGATCCATCCAGTGAAGTTCCCTACTAAGACCACGTGACAAAATCGAGTCTGGCTCCCTTCAGGGTCCCATGGATGTGGGCAACCAACAACGGAAAGGTGCCTGTCCCGATTTTATCAGTGGTTTAAGAGTCCCTTAGAAAAGACGAATGTGTCATGTCCACGGTTGTGTCCAGCCGCGACGAACTGAAACAGCAGATTCAGCATTTGCTTGCTGAGGACCTGCTGGCTGTCAACGCGCTGCTGGAACGACAGTTTCGTAATCCGAATATGTTCGTGCAGGATGTGGCTCAGCACGTGGGGCGTTTTCAGGGGAAGCGGATCCGCCCGATTTTGACATTGCTCAGCGCACGACTTTATAGCCTGTCGCAGTCTTCACGAGAGAATGCTTACCGACTTGCTGCAGTCGCTGAGATGATCCATACGGCGACGCTTGTTCACGATGATGTGATTGATGATGCCGATCTGCGTCGGCATGTGTCCACAGTTCATCGTCGTTGGAACACGGAGACCAGTGTTCTCTTCGGTGACTACCTTTTCTCTAAAGCGTTTCACCTCGCTGCAACAACGGGTGATGCGGAGGCATGTCGGTTGATCGGTCGAGCCACTGACCGCACGTGCGAAGGCGAGCTGAATCAGATTGCGGCACGCCTTGAACAGTCGACGTCGGAGCCCGATTATTTTCGAGTCATCAGCGGAAAGACCGGACAGTTGTTTGCTGTCAGTTGTCTGCTGGGTGCCCGCGCCGCTGGAGCGAGGGTGTCAGAGCAATCGCGGTTGAAGATTTTCGGTAACCGGATCGGTCTGGCATTTCAGATTGCGGATGATGTTCTGGATCTAACGGAGTCTGCCGAGTCGACAGGCAAAGATGCGGCCAATGATCTGTGCAATCACCGGATGACACTGCCTCTGCTGAGAGCCTTAAAGCTTGCTTCCGAGACTGATCGAAAGCGGTTGAGTGAGTTGCTGTTTTCAACTGAAGCGGCCGATCATCAGCGACTGCGCGAGGAACCCCTGGTTCGTCAGGGGATCGAGTCAGCTCAGGCCAGTGCCGAGCTGCTGATTGCTCGAGCTATCCGCTGTCTGCGTCCTCTGCCCAACTGCCCTGCCCGCCATGCACTCGAAGCGATCGCAAGATTCGCGATCCATCGCTCGACGTGAGTTCTTCCCTCCGTGGCATTGGCCTCAGCCAACATTCCGCCCCATTATCCAGCCAATGATCTCGCCTGGCAGGTGATTTGATCGCCCGGCACGTCTTTTCGCGAATCCGCCTGTTGTGACCGAATAAAGGATACTGGCAGACCACCCGCCGGGTGAAGCCCACCAAGCCATCAAGTTTATTACTCAGCAGCCGGAGAAAGTTTGATAGACTGTAGCGGCTGGAATACCTTCCTCACATCATTTCGCTGTTGGAACTGGAGGAGAAGTCGCGTGCCCACCTATGTTTATGGTGTTATTCTGTCCGATGATGATGATGAAGCCATCGGTGAAACGTTTGAAGTGGAACAAGGGATCAAGGATCCTGCGCTGACGAAGCATCCGGTCACGGGTGAGCCGGTTCGACGTTTGATGTGTGCTCCGTTTGTGGCGGGAACGTGGTCTCCGATGAAAATGAAACGCAGCATCAGCGACAAAAATCTTGAGAAAAAGGGATTCACGAAATACGTTAAGAATCGCGATGGTCAGTATGAGCGAAAGACCGGAAAGGGTCCCGACATTCTGACCAGCCCGCCTCAGTAAGATTTCTGCAGGATGCTCCTGCCTGTTTCGTCGCACTCAAAGTGCCATAGACTGACTGATCCATGTCGAACGAATTCTGGAATCTGCTCAAAAGCCAGCCCGGCGTTGGCATCCTGATTGTCGACATTGATGGCTTGGTTTTGTTCTGCAACAAGCAGGCGAAGCAGATCTACTACGGAGATAACTTCAATCCCGTCGGCAAAACGATCGAAGAGATCGAAGGCCCGGTCTTTGCCGCAGAACGAATGCCCGTCATTCGCCAGGTGATAGAGACTCGCCAGCCCGTGATGTTGCGACATATTCGAGGCGGACGCTGGACGGAAGCCATGATCTGGCCGATGGAAGCGGTGGATGAAAAGAAGCCAAGGATTATTTCAGTGACCCGTCAGGGTGTCGACGTTGTTGAACCTGGCGTCGACTTCCGCGTTATCGATTCAAACCTTGTCGATCTTGGGCCTCTCGATTCTCTGACTCCGCGTGAGCTGGAAGTTCTTACCCTCGTCGGGCATGGTTCGCCGATTAAGGCCATCGCGAAAGAACTGGGCGTTGCTCAGAGAACGGTCGAACGTTACAGGTCTGATATCTCCCGAAAACTCGGAGTGACATCCATCGCAGAGATCGCGCGACTTGTGCAGTTGGCTGGCCTTGAGATTCCTCACGCAGACATGCCACGGCTCAATCGCTGGCACGGCAAGCCCGAATAGAGTGCCGATCAGAGTTGCGTCACTTTGCTTTTTGTTTTTCGGTGCTCCAGCGAGTTTCCCAATCCGGCAGTGACGTTCGTGCGGATTTGAGATAAGTGCCGATTGCATCTGCAATTTCCGGGTGCAGTGCGGCAACATTGTTTTTCTCCGCGACATCTGTTTGTTGGTCGTAAAGTACGACGGGCGCGTTTTCGCTGCCGGAACGAATACCTTTCCAGCGACCTTGATAGAGTGCGGCCTGTTTGAAGCCGCCCTCATGAAACTCCCAATAGAGAAATTCGTGCTGCTTCTGATTGCCGGAGCCCAGCAGCGTTGGAACGAAGCTGACACCGTCCAGATTCCGGGGAGCATCACCGCCGGAAAGTTCTGCGGCAGTCGAAAGCCAGTCGGCGAAATAGCCAACATGGTCTGACTCACCATGCTTCACTTTGCCAGGCCACCAGGCAATAAACGGGACTCGAATACCACCATCCGTCAAACTCCGCTTCGTGCCTGAGAATGGCCCAGAGGGATTGAACCGCTTCAGGTCGTGTTTGCTCTCGTTGTGTGGACCGTTATCACTGGTGAAAATGACGAGCGTGTTTTCGGCAATCCCCAGTTGCTTCAAATGATCCAGCATGCGACCGACATGTGCATCGAGTCTTGAGATCATCGCGGCCTGTCCTTTGTCCTGGTTCGGCCAGTCTTTGTCCGCATAAGGCCCATAGTCCGGCACGTGAGCACCATCGCCGAGAACTTTACTGCGCTCGTTGTTGGCGTGAGGAGTCACCATGCTCCAGTAAAGAAAGAACGGACGCTCTCGATTGTTGCTGACAAACTTCAGAGCTTCATCGGCAAACAGATCGTCCGCAAAATGGCGAGCTTCGGTCGCGTAGCCGGCGCCGTCTTCGCCGACATAGTTGACAACATTGTCGATGGGTTCTCGCGTTTCATTTCTCCAGAGATAGTCCGGGAAATGATTGTGAGCATGATGCTGACTCAGGTAACCATAGAATTCATCGAAGCCGTGTTTGCGAGGCAGACCGCTTTCGGCCGCGCCGACGTTTCCAAGTCCCCATTTCCCGATAAGAGCCGTTCTATATCCGGCTGACTTCAGCACATCCGCGACTGTAATGTCTCCGTCTTTGAGCGCCTGAGCGGCCGGATTGGTCTGGCCCGCGTTGCCTCGAACTCGCGTATGCCCGTGATGCAGCCCTGTCATCAGCACACTGCGCGAGGGAGCACAGACGGTGGCTCCGGCGTAGAAATGTGTGAAGCGAAGTCCTTCGGCCGCCATCTGGTCGAGATGCGGAGTTGTGATGACTCGTTGACCATAACAGCCAAGATCGCCGTAGCCGAGATCATCGGCCATGATAAAGATCAGGTTTGGACGATCGGCCGCGGAACAGGTCAGACTGACCAGGCAGGAAGCCACAACAAAACGCAACAGTGAAAGCATCCTCAAACCCTTTTTGAGACGCGCAGCAGATCTGAAACATCGGAGCGACGACGCTTATTCGACGTAAACAAACTCATTCATGCTCAGAATCGTCTGGCAAAGATCAACCACCGACTGAGACGCGGCATCAGTCCGGCTAGCGGCGGTATGTAGTTCCTGTTGTCGTTGCAGAAACTGTCGACTTGCTGCTAACTCTGCATCGACAGGAACGCGACCAAAGGCCAGTCGCCAGGCATCGTGAATGGCCTGATCGGGATTGTCCTGAGGCAACCGCTGTGCAAATGCCGTCGCGTAATCTCGCCCCTGCGGACTGTTCATAAACATCAAAGCCTGTGGCGCGATGGTGGTCACAGGCCGCTGGCCGATGCTCACCAAATGCTCGGGCCAGTCGAACAGCATCATCATCGGAATCAACTGGCTGCGTTTGATGAAGAAGTACACGCTGCGGCGAGTCATATTCTGGTCGAGCGTTCCCGGACCAAATTGACGGAGGTCCAGTCTTCCCGAAACAGCCAGCATCGAGTCGCGGATCGCTTCTGCTTCCAGCCGCTGCGGTGTTCGACGCCACAGCAGAATATTTTCGCGATCAATCGTCGCACGCTCTTCGTCATGGGCACCGGATTGCATGTACGTCTGGCTGGTCATAATTAGTTTATGCATGCGTTTCAGAGTCCAGCCGTTGGCGATCAGATCGGTTGCCAGCCACTCGAGCAATTCCGGATGAGATGGCCGTTCACCAGAGACTCCGAAATCGTTGGGCGTTGAAACCAGGCCACGGCCAAAGTGATGTTGCCACAAACGGTTCACCATCACACGAGCAGCGAGGCTTCCGGCACCGCGTTCGGCATCCGTCATCCAGTGAGCCAGGGAGGCTCGCTTGAATGTTGTTCGAGTCCAGCCTTCTGGCGGCTTCAATTCCCAGTCGTTGAGTTCTTTGCCGGCCGGAGCCAGCACTTGCAGAAATCCAGCAGCGACAACTTCCTGCTTTTGATGCACATCGCCACGTTTCAGCAAATGTGTTTCCGGATAGAAGTGCGGAAAGCCTCGATCATCCGCATGATGACTCATGTGAGGCAGACCTTCACTGGTCACCATGACTTTGGCTTTTTGCAGCCCCGGGCCCTTGAGCTCCAGTTCTCGCACAGCCTGAGTCAACGCGATTATTTCAGGGTCGGTCGTGGCGAACCACTCCAGCCCAGTCTTCCATTCGTCGGATGTTTCATCCATAGACTTACGCAGCGTTTCGAGAGCG
>CAIXQV010000590.1 GCA_903921605.1 uncultured Planctomycetaceae bacterium
CACGGCAACTGCAGCATGTGCCATCACAAAGGCGGCAATGCCATCGTGTCATTCTTTATGACTCGAGATCTGACCTTTGATCAAATGATGACCAACAAAGGGACAAACATTGGCACGTTTGGAATGCAGCACGCGAAAATTGTCGTCCCGGGAGATCCCTATCGATCGGTCATGATGTATCGCATGTCGAAGCTTGGATACGCTCGCATGCCCTATATTGGATCTCAGGTGATTGATGGTCGCGGCGTGACATTGATCGACCAATGGATTCGATCGCTCCCGCACGCGGCAGAAATGCAATTGTCGGATCCGTTGCAGGATGGAACGGCTCATTCATTGGCTCTTGCGACCTTAACCTCCAACTCAATAGACGCAGATACTCGAAATGCGGCGGTGCAAACTCTTACAGGTAACACCGAAGGTGCCCTGGCACTGATGTCGAAGTTGCATCACGGCCAACTGAAATCAGACGATCGAGTCGCAGCAATTGAAACAGTCAGAAATGCCAGCAGCGATGTACGAGGGCTGTTCGATGACTTCATTCCGGAATCACAACGCAAGAAGACTTTGGGGCGGACGTTCGAGCCTTCCGTTGTTCTTGATCAGGATGGTGACGCGTTACGCGGCCGTTTGATCTTCTTCAGTGATGCAGCAAGATGTCGAGCTTGTCACCACACTGATGATGCAGCGTTGTCGGTCGGACCAACATTGAAAGAGATCAGCAAGAAGTACCTGCATGAATCTGAGATGCTGCAACACATCCTGCAGCCGTCCCTGAAGGTAGACGAAAAGTTCGCCGCATGGGCCGTGGTCACCATCGACGGGAAAGTTCTGACCGGACTGCTGGAGAAACAGACGGACACTGAGGTCGTGCTGCGAGCAGCCGATCGCCAACTCGTGACCGTGGCCAAAAAAGACATTGAAGAGATGCAGAAAAGTGCTCGCTCGCTGATGCCTGATGGTGTACTGGCGGACCTGACAGCCGCCGAGGCTGCTGATTTGCTGGCCTATGTAAAATCGCTGGCGGAGCCTGCAAAATAGGGCAGAGACAGCCCCGGGGTTGGTGAAGTCGGCCTGCAGTGCAGACAGCGATCGGCCACATGTGTATCATGTGGCGAGACCGTTTTTTGTCTTGATGCAGGCGTCTTCAGAAACAGAATCCTATGACGACTACAGAAGTTTCTGCCACAACCGAAGTCGGTAGCTATTTCATTTCGAATTATCCCCCATTTTCGCAATGGCAGTCGGACTTCGTACCCTCGGCGATGGACGCGTTGAATACAGATCCCGCTCAGACGGCCAACACGCCGCTGGGGCTCTACATTCATATCCCGTTCTGTCGCAAACGCTGCAAGTTCTGCTACTTCCGCGTCTACACAAATCAGAACGCCAAGGCGATTGAAGATTACGTAAAGGCATTGATTCAGGAACTGGAATTAATCAGCCAGCGATCGGCCATTGGAAACCGTGAGCTGCTGTTTGTCTATTTCGGTGGCGGAACTCCCAGCTATCTCAGCTCCAAACAGCTGCGATCGCTGCGAGATCGCATGAGCGAGTACATTTCGTGGGACAAGGCCAAGGAAGTCACGTTCGAGTGTGAGCCGGGAACGCTCAGCATGGAGAAGCTGGAAACACTCCGTGATATCGGGATTACTCGAATCTCTTTGGGTGTGGAAAACTTCGACGACAAGATTCTGGAGGAGAACGGTCGAGCCCACCTGTCTCCGGAAGTGATGCGAGCTTACGAATGGATTCGTCAGGTCGGGTTTCCTCAAGTGAACATTGACCTGATCGCCGGGATGGTCGGTGAGACCGACGAAAACTGGAGTCGTTGTATTGATCGGACTCTGGAAATGCAGCCGGACAATATCACCATTTATCAAATGGAACTGCCATTCAACACGGTCTACTCCAAAGAGATGAGAGAGCAGGGGGCTCAATCGCCCGTTGCCGACTGGCCGACCAAGCGACGCTGGGTAAGCGAAGCGATGGATCGTCTCGTGGCCGCCGGCTACCACATTTCCAGTGGCAACGAGCTTGTAAAGAATCCTGCCACCGATCACTTCGTCTATCGCGACAATGTCTGGCGTGGATGTGATTTGATTGCGACCGGAGTTTCTTCATTCGGGCATTTCCAGGGCGTTCACTATCAGAACCTGGATCGCATCGAAGATTACATGGAGACAGTCAATCGTGGTGAACTGCCAATCAACCGAGCACTCAAGCCAACGGCTCACCAGTTGCTGATTCGAGAACTGGTTCTGCTGATGAAAGAAGGTCAGGTTGAACTGGGACGGTTAAACCAAAAGTACGGAGTCAATGTGCAGCAGGAGTTTGCGACTGCTCTGAAAAATCAACAAGCCGCTGGTTATCTGAATCTGAACGGAGATATGCTCAGGCTGACGCGAAAAGGGCTGCTTCAAGTAGACAGCCTGCTGCCAGAGTACTTTGAGCAACAGCATCGAGCAGTTCGGTATACTTAGCCTGAATTAAACACCTGTCCGGCAATCTCATTCGAAACGAA
>CAIXQV010000591.1 GCA_903921605.1 uncultured Planctomycetaceae bacterium
AACCCGGTACCCACTTCCAGCAGGCTGGCCACGCGACCCCTTAGCGTCACTCTCCCCCTTGTTGGCTCCGTAATGCGACTCAGGATCTTCAGCAACGTACTTTTGCCAGCACCGTTGCGGCCGATAATCCCAACCACTTCGCCTTCATTGACTTCGAAGTTGACTTCTTTGAGAGCCCAGAATTCTTCTTGTGTAGACGATAGGCGATGGGCGATGGGCGTTAGGCGGGAAAGAAGTTGGCGGGGGTAGGAGAGCAGTTCTTCGCTGAGGCGACGGTAACCGCCGGCCTTGCCATTGCTCCCGGATTGATGGGAGATGGTGTAGGATTTGGAGAGGTTTTCGACGGAGATGATGGGGGACATTTAGTTTACAGTGGGCAGTTGGCAGTGAAATACAGGAAGACAGGTGGACAGTGGGCAGTGAAATACAGGAAGACAGGGGGCAGTTGGCAGTCGTCAGTTGGCAGTGAATCGCAAAGGGGGCGGTGAGGCACAGGAAGACAGGTTGGCAGTGGGCTTGTGCTTTGTTGGGCCAGCTATGAACGGCTTTTATTTGCGACCTTTCTCCTGTTGTCGCTCAGCTTCTGCTTCGGCCAGTAGTTCCATGAATGTCTGCTCATATTGAGCATGAACAGCGCAAAGATGGTTACGAATCTTTTCAACAACAGTCGAGTTCATCGTCTTCATGACCTCCACCACATGCGCTCGATCCTTCTGTCGACCGGAACTGATCTTCAGTTCCATCCAATATTCAATCGGTGCATAGTGAAGCCCATTCTCCAACCCCATTTGCTGCGGACCCGGAATCACAGTCGGGGATGAGTCTCGAGCCTTCCCGCCTTCCGGCACGATCTTGATTTCCACATCCTCGTGCGTCAGTGTGTGCCACCCCAGCTTCGATTCCCAAGCAACTTTCAGACCATAACGCGATGACACTTCAATCAGAGACTCCAGGTTCCTGCGATCAATCGCAACGTCAATATCCTGAGTCGCCGCAGGATAACCAAAATGAATAGCTCCCAACCCCCCGACAATCGCGAGCGAAATATGCTCGTTTTCAGCCAGACGTTGAAGATCCAGGAGTGCTCGTGTGAATCGGTTGTCTTCAGAGTTCATGCTGAGCACCGCATCTATGCACTCAGAGCCTCGGCCGAGTGTTTCAAGTGCACACTGGATCTCAATGGAAAGGGGCATGGGAGGGGGGAATCGCAGAGTTGGCAGGGATGCACAGGAAAGAAAGTCGCCAGTGGGCAGTCGTCAGTTGGCAGGGAAGCACAGGAAAGAAAGTCGCCAGTGGGCAGTCGTCAGTTGGCAGGGAATCGCATAAGGGAGCAGTGGTCAGTGTGGACGATTTCTAATTGAGCGTATCAGCCCTTGAATCATGGCTGAGATTTCCTTCGATTCCTTGACCCACTGGTCGGCAATGTCGCTGCTCACGAATCCAACTTTTGAGCCAACGATGATCTGAGTGCGAACTTCTCCGCAGGACGCTCTTGCGTAGTCGAGAAACTTGATTTGATCGGCCGGTGTTGAACGTTCAAGGCCTTCGGCAATATTCGATGGTATGGAGAGACCTGAACGGGTGATCTGATCTCGGAAGCCGAAATCCCGCAGTTCACTGGTTGCTCGATAGATGGCGGCACTCAAGTCGACCGCTCTCTTCCAGACTTCAAGTTCTTCAAAGCCGGGCATGGGGGGGAATCGCAGAGTGGGCAGTGGGAGTGAAGTTCAGGAAAACAAGTTGGCAAGGTCAGCTATGCTGGAGTTGTCAGGGTGCGTTTGGTTTTCGCTGTCTTTTGATTTCGGCCACAATCTCTTTTACCGTTGCATCACCCAGAATTTGATACCGCTCAGCCGCGTAATCACCAAACGCTGTGCTGAATTGATTAAAAAACGTGCTGTATTGACCACTCCCAGTTCGCGACTGAGTACCGTAATCGCGGTTGCCGTAATCTTTGCGACAGATTCCGTCTTTATCGTCATAGAGCCAACTCCTGTATTGAGTCCGCTCCCGTGCCGAGACGTTCGAGTTGGGAGACTGGCTCGATGCGAATGGCGGTGGATGTAGAGGCGAAGAGATAAGGGAACCCGCGGATTGCGTCGCGGGTCCGTGGAGCTGGGAGCGTCGTTCCTTGGCTAGGTTGGATCGCAGTAAAGTCGCAGGTGCTGGGTGCTACTCCGGCCTCTCTTCTTGTTGTTTTCTTGCTTTCGCTGCAAGCGTAGCGACCGTTTCCGTTTTCCATTGTGTCTGTCGCCATTTCGTATAGTCGAAAGGCTCTCGCAACATCAGCGTCAGGAAACGTTCTGATTCCACGAGTCCCAATTGACTTCTTAGGAGCTTCTTTCCGTCACTTTTCAGTTCGATATCTGTTTTCATTCGTCGACAGCCTCCGATTCGCGGATGAAATCCACAGGATCGAGAACCTTAATACGCTGGTCGCTCTTCATCTTACGCAGGATTTGTTTGTCCGTCGTCAGAAAATAACCTGCACCAGCTTCCATCGCAGAAGCGACGTGTAGAGCGTCCATGGGCTTCCGCCCATTGCAAGCCAGCGTACTCGCAAGTTGTTCCACTACCGCTGTCGTCACCACATCAACTCCTGCAAGTGTTTTCCATTCAGCAATCGCCGCCCGCCGCTCCGAGTCTGGATTGTCAGCATTCTCTAAATCCAGTATTCCAGACCAAACCAGCGTATGATTCCCGTTTCGAATTGACTCCTGAATGGCAAGTTTTGCTTCGGTTTGAAGACGAACCAGAAGCTGAGTCTGGTCATCAAACGGCCGGTTGAAGCAACAAAGGTCCAGGTACAATTTCATTTGCGCCGCGGTACTTTGTACGTTGTTCCAGGTTCGACCGCGTTGCGAGTTCTAAGTGCTTGGTTGAATCGCTGGAATCGAAATGATTCGTGCCTGGACAAATTGCAGGTGCTTCATTTAACAAGGAGCAAAAAAGCACTAAGCACAAAGAACTACGAACCAAGAACAAACCGCTCGGCCGCTAAATCAAATCTGCAAAGCGCTTTTCCATGCTGCGGAATTGCTTGATGCCGAGCCAGAGAAAGAACACAGTGACGCCGATGCTGGCGGCGAAGCCGGGCCAATAAATGGAGGATTCACCCAGAATACACCACCGAAAGCCGTCGATGACGCCTACGACGGGGTTCAACGAGTACAGAAATCGCCATTCGGCCGGGATCACACTGCTACTGAATCCAACGGGCGACACATAAAGCCCAAATTGCAC
>CAIXQV010000592.1 GCA_903921605.1 uncultured Planctomycetaceae bacterium
CCGTCTTCATGAGCAGTCTCTCGAAGCGAATATCCTCGAAGCCATTGTCCCTCGAAGTAGTGAGAGAAAACATTGCCCCGAAAGCGGAGTTCATCCATGTTCAGACCAGCGGCCAGCTCCTCTGCAGTCATCGGCTTTTGAGTTTGCAGGTTGACAGCATCGAACGCGAGTACACGTGCGTTGCTCTGCATAATTCGTCCGACATCGCCGAGCGCGACGAAATTGCTGAAGCCGGTCTGTCCCGCAAAAGCTGGCTGTTCGTCGGAAATGTCTCCCAGGACAAGTCCCGGAATCCAGACACGTGGAAAAGCCGCAAATACGATGAACGCCAGCACCAGCGAAATGGCAAAAGAGCCACTCACCATGCCTCGAAATCGCCAGCCCACCCACGTCTCCGCAGCGTCACGCTGAAGTCCATTGCGAACAAGGATTGCGGGGGCAGTGCTGCTTTGGGCTGCGGCTGACTCTGGTACTGCTGATTGAAATGGCCCGGCGTTCAGGCCAAAGAATGAGCGAAAGAATGCCAGCGTTCGTTCTTTTCTATGTCGAGGCTGATCCTTCTTCATGGAGACTGTTGGCAGCACATGTCGCGATGCGGACTCAGTACCGTTCAGTGCAAGTTTATCAGCAGTTTTTGCATGGTGGTCCTGGACTCGATAAAGAGAGAACACGGACATGGTCCACATGAGCAGCATCATCATTCCCATTAAAGCTGCACCAAAGGCGACGTTACCGGAAACTATTCCTCCAATGGCCAGCTCCAGAACACTTAATGCCATGAGCCACCAGTACTGCCGATGAGATTTAGGCAGTAACAAAACAATCCATGACAAATAAACGACCAGATGTGCTCCGGAAAGCAGTTTCTGAATGAGAGTACCGCCGAGAAATTCATCAGCCGCGACCCACAGCGCGGCGAGACCAAAGAGATTACCGACAAGCACGGGGATATGCAGCGTTCGATAATGATCGACAAAGATCCAGGCCACGACGGCAATGAATGGCGTGATACCCGCAGGGAAAAATGCCCCTTCACTTCCGGCCAGAATCAGTGCGGCGGCCGAAGTCACCAGAGTCATACTTCGAAAAAATGTCGCTCGTAGTTTTTCGTCACTCTGTGCCGCTGAAAGTTCAACCATTGTTGTTCTCCCCGGACTCAAGACTGTTTGCGACAGTAAAGACATCGTTCAGAGTCTCTGGACTGCAATCCAGAATCAGCAGCCGCTGAAATAACTGCGATTCATTCCTGACAGAATCGCGAGCAATCGTCTCCGCCAGAATTTGTGCTTCATCAGGACGCGGCGTAATCAGCACAAAGCGGCTGTTGGAGGAGATCGAGCTCTGAGCGACCGCGTTCAGAATTTGTGATAACGGAGCTTTCGCAGAGGGTTGGCAAATTGCCAATGCCCTCAACGCGGCGTCGCGAAAACGAGCAGCCCCGACGACTTCCAGACTCTGCTGTTCCTTTCCGGCAATCAGCAGCCGATAAGTCCCTGATGACGATTGTCGAGTTTGTTCGACACACAGCGTCGCGGCCAGGCTCACCGCCGTCTCCTGCACCAATTCTGTAAACTGCGGAGTGAGAAAAAAATCCAGCATCACGATCAATTCCGCTTCCCGATGCTGCTGATGTTCTTTCACCATCATCTGCCCGTGCCGAGCCGAGCTGCGCCAGTGGATGGCTCGCGAACTGTCCCCGGCGCGGTACTCGCGAATACTGTGAAAATCGTCG
>CAIXQV010000593.1 GCA_903921605.1 uncultured Planctomycetaceae bacterium
GTACTAGACAACTTGCCACCATACCAAGCATTGACTGCAAGTAATAGTGCAAATACAGAAATAACCATACCTGCTTTGTCTTTTAATTTTGCTTCACGCTCTGAACGCGACCCCACTGGCGGCATTGGGTTCTCCGCCAAACTGAGGTACTAAAGGAACAGTTTCAAATCAACTTCCCGACGTTTCCGTGACTTCAAATCCCAACCCAAAACGTAAGTGAGGGATTGTGCTTCACTGTTTGCCAGCGTTTCCAGAAATCCGTCGCTGATTCTTCGGGTTGTGGTAGAGGCAACTTGTTTCGGGATTGTTCCTCAGGTTAAACGAACAAAATGAGTATCGACTTTCGCTTTGCAAAAGCACCTGCTTCCGCCGATTGCATCGGGATTACTTTGTCAGCAAATTAACGGGCGATGACGTCAGATAGGCACTGTCTCAGTCCTTGAATACGTAGATTTCTGCTGACGTCAGCCAAAAACAATTCCATCAAAAACAAATTTCTCCCCGGCCTTGAAACAGGTTTCCCGAAATCTGGAAGAATCGTCCATCCCCGAGATGGACGAATTGCTGTGAACATGCGAACATACATAAGTATGCAAGATAAAAGAGCACGCACGCTCTTCAGAAACGCACAATTCGACTGAAGAACCTTCTGCAATCAGATTTTCTTTGGGTTCTTCAGAAATATGGCCTTGGCATAGCGTTTGCCTCAAGAGGTGAGCCAAGTCAATTTTCGGCCAACTTTGGTGTAGCGACTGATCGCTCACTATCTCGTCCGATCACTCGTGCCTACGCGGCTGCAATCGTTCTTCTGTATGTTGTTTCGTTGTTTAGGGAAATCGTTATGAGATCTCGTCGTCGTGCATTTACGCTTATCGAGTTGTTGGTGGTGATCGCGATCATTGCCATCCTGATCGCGCTTCTGTTGCCAGCAGTGCAGCAGGCTCGCGAAGCCGCCCGCAGAACTCAGTGCAAGAACAATCTAAAGCAGATGGGGCTGGCACTGCACAACTATCATGACACGTTTCAGATGTTCCCATACGGGGAAATGATGGGCATTGGGCAGTCGCCACCCACGGGCAGAAAGATGAATCAGAACGGTTTGGTCATGCTGCTGCCGTACATCGAACAGGCCAACTTGTACAGCACCCTGGACTTCAGCAGATCTTTTGGGAAATACTCAGGGGCAGGCGTGTCACCTCCTGCTGGCGATGTGCCAATTGCCGGTAACTTAGTTGCCAAGAACACGAAACTTGCTGCCTTCATGTGCCCATCAGATAATGGTGTCCCGTTCATCCAGGACGACGGTATTTATTATGGTTGTGGAACGTCTGGCACCAGCTTTAAGTCTTCATACGGTCTCAGCGTCAATGGGACCCACTACAATGGCTCATGGTCGGTCGTCGGAACGACTGTCAAAACAGCGTTTGGTGGAAACTCCAATTCGACGATGCGTGACTTTACTGACGGAACGAGCAATTCTGTCCTGGTCGTTGAGAATGTCTTCGAATGTGTAAGCGGGCGCATCTCCCCTTGGTCCTGCGTTCAGCATGCCGGAACGGGCACTCGATTGATCGGCGGCATCAACAAGTTCGCGCCTCGCGGTCGTCCGGGCCAGGTTGACAATTACAACAGCAATGCAAGCTCATTGCATGTGGGTGGCTGTCAGGTATTGCTTGGCGATGGTGGAGTGCGGTTCGTTAGTGAAAATACTAATCAACTGACGCTGAACAACCTGGCTTACATTTCTGACGGACAAGTGCTGGGCGAGTTCTAGTCTTGTGCGTGGTGCCACGAGTTAGCGATTCTTCTTTCAAGCGGCGGTGGTCGGATTCCTCAGGCATCCGACGCCGTGCGTCTGACACACCGAGTTCTTAAGAATCTGGTTGTTGCAAGAGGTCGCACTCACAACCGTCCGGTATTGATCAAAGTCATAGGCGCGGACTTCGGTTCGCGCCTATTTTTGTGTAACGGGCGAAATAAAGACCTCCGCAGTATCTTATGTTTTCCGTGAATCAATGAGCTTGCGAATTGACCTTTGACCTTTGCTTTGGAGCGTTGGAATGCGTCGTGGTTTTGGGCAACTTGCCCTCGGATTTGGTTTGATCTGTTTTGTGGCTGGTTGTAGTGGTGCACCTCCATTGGAGACATTAGTGCCCGTTGCAGGTTCGTTGATGGTCAACGGAAAACCGTTGGATGGGGTTACAATTACCTTCATCCCGGAGATCGCCAAGAATAACCGAGGAGGGTCCGGGACTACGGGTGTTGACGGAAGTTTCAAAGTCACCGACCTGACTCAGAATCTTCCCGGTCTGGCTGCTGGAAAGTATACTATTGCTTACTCAAGAATGCGTTTGCCCGATGGATCAGCGCCACCAGAACCTAAAGAAGGTGAGACTATTAATCCCGGGATTATCCGTGTGGAAACGCTTCCCACGCACTTGCAAAGTCCGGATCCGAGATCGCCGGGCAGCACGATCGATATTCCTGCGGCCGGCAACACGGCTTTGCAGCTTCAGATCCAGGCAAGGTTGCCGAAGTAGCCAGCCATGCTGATTATGTTCGCTTAGGAACCGTCCCGAAATAACATCCTGTGTCTACTGAGGCGAGAAATCACAACCCGAAACGTCAGTGAGGGATTTCTCTGCAAGGCACTGATCCCTCGCTGACGCGTCGGGTTGTGATTTCGGGAACTTGTTTCGGGACTGGTCCTTATCTGAACTGCGTATCGTTGCAGATCATTTTTACAGCAGGTCCTTTCTTGCGGAAAGGATTTTGGTATTGCTGCGACGCGAACGTTGAGTGCAATGGGTTGTGGAATCTCGCCAGGGTTTGTTTGTCAACGTGCACAGGTCCCGGCAAGCGGGGTGTTGACGTCGTCGCTTCATCAGCCGCAGGGCGTTAGCCTCAAGTTGTTTTCCTGGGTTTCAGCTGCGAAAACCGGACGCTAACGCATTCCGGCTGATTGATTCAACAACCCGCTATCGCCGTACCGCTCACAGACGAATCTTTAAGTCCACGCAATCGGGCGTCAGGGCGTGCGGGGCCAAATCGCTCCGGATCCAGCCGCAGAAAATGAGCCACGTGACTCCAGGATGGTTGCGTTGGGGCGGAATGCAGCATCTTCCTTGCACACAATCGAAATGCGGGTAAAGATTAGCTTGGCAGTCAGGATCTACCGAAATCCACCATTGCACCCTTTTGAGTGATTCGGGAAGTTTGACTGTAACCGGATCTGCATTTCACGATTACTCCACGTTCAATGAATTCTGTCATGACAATCAGCACTCGGGTACGGATCGGTTTGGTTGTCCTGCTCGGGTTAGTTGGGGGCGGCGTTTTCTGGTATCAGCGTTCGCCGCGGCCATTGAACGTCCTTCTGATCACGCTCGATACCACGCGTGCAGATCGACTGGGTTGTTACGGCTATTCACTGGCCCGAACACCAGTGCTCGATCGGTTGGCTCAAAAGGGAGTTCTGTTTGAACGCGCGTATGCTCCCGTGCCGTTGACATTGCCTTCTCATGCAACAATGCTGACGGGTCTCTATCCGCCCGAGCATGGCCTTCGCAATAATGGCGGAGCAGCATTGCCCTCGGGATTGCCAACACTGGCCACCGAACTTCAGGCTGCCGGTTACGACACAGGGGCCTTCGTCGCCGCGTTTGTACTGGACCATAAGTTCGGGCTGCAGCGAGGCTTCGACAAGTACGATGATGATCTGTCCCTTTCAGACCCCGGTTTGCATGGGCATCACCAGTATCGCGATGCCAGCCTGGTGATCGATGCCGCGCTGCGTTGGTTACGTCCTCGGACTCAGAAGCCCTTTTTCTGTTGGGTCCATCTTTTCGATCCCCACTACCCGTACCTCGCGCACGAGGACCGGTTTGGGGATGCATTTTCGGATCGACTCTACGATGCCGAGTTGGCGTATGTTGATGAGCAGCTCGACCGTTTATTCTCGACACTGGAGAAGACCGGTGCCCTCGAGAACACTGTGATTGTCGTCGTCGGCGACCATGGCGAAAGTCTGGGAGAGCATGGCGAATTGTCTCACAGCATGACTGTTTATGACGCGACTCTGCGGGTTCCGCTGTTGGTCGTTTCGCCCAAAGAAATTCGACCCGGACATCGTGTGGCCGAGCCGGTTTCGCTGGCCGATCTGGCTCCTACGCTTTTGGATCAACTCGGCCAGAAGCCCATTGCCAACGCGAGCGGACGTTCCCTGCGACCTGCGCTGCGGGGAGAGACTCAGCCGTTGTTGCCTTGCTATGCAGAGACAGACGAACCTTATCACGCGGGTCATTGGTCACCTCTCCGAGCCCTGATTACTCAGAAGTGGAAATATATCCGCAGTCCTCGCGCGGAGTTGTACGATCTGATCGCTGATCCGCCGGAACTAAAGAATCTTGCCACCGAAATGCCTGATCAAGTCCTTAAGCTTGAGGAGGAACTGACAGCGTGGGAAGAGCGGATGAATGAACGCCTGGCCGACAACGTGGCGCTCACGGAACAGGAACGTCGTGCTCTGAGTGGTTTGGGATACGCATCGTATCGTGACACGAATGGCGATGAGGAACAACCGCTCCGCGACGTGAAGGACATGCTTCCGTATTACTACAAGTTGACCGATGCCTCTTCAATGATCGACGCCGGCAAGTACGAACTTGCAGAACCGATCCTGCGCGAAGTGCTGGCTGCAGATGGAGACTATTTCGCGGCCCACGGCGAGCTGGGGCGATGCCTGGTGAGACTGAACAGGCTTCCGGAAGCAGTGCAGAGTTTAAGGCGTGCAATGGAACTTGACCCTGGTGCTGCGGGAGTTCAGTCGATGCTCGGAGCGACCCTGTTTATGCAAGGCGACTATCCGACCGCAGTCGAAGCACTGGAACTGGCGATTCGATTGAATCCCGACACGTATCAGAACTACTTCAATCTTGGCATGACGCTGGAAAAGCTGGATCGGCCGGACGAGGCGATCAAGCAGTATGAAGACTGCCTGGAGCGGGCGCCCGATTTGGAGCAAGCTCGACAGCGTCTGGAAACCCTGCGCAATCGTTGAGACATCAGGGTGGATTGCGACACAAAGATTATCTGGAACAACCCGCGGCTTGATTGATTGTGCGATTGATGGAGTGTTCAGTGGATCTCGTATCAGCGGACTATTGGTCTGGTCCAAGAACCGCCTTTATGAACTCCCCGGCCATCTTTTCGACGCTGAAACTGGCTCTGCACTCTGAAGAGATCGCTGCCGCGCGAGAGATCCATGCGGCCCGTTCGTTCTGCAATTGAAGCATATGGGCCGAAAGATCCTGGACACTATCGGTCTCAAAGCACAGGCAATTCCAGCCTTCCCGGGCAGCGACAATTTCCGGCCCGTGGGGATCATGCCGCGAATAGAGCATTGGAACACCGAAGCCAAGGCTTTGAGTAATCGAAAGGCCGACGGCGCCTGCGGAAATTGATGCAAGTGCCTGCCGATAAATCTCCTTCAGTCTCGCATAATCTCCGACGTGGCCGAACATCTTAACTCGGTCAGACAAGTTCAGCTCAAGAATTCGGCGTTCGAGGTTCACTCGCTCGGGACCGTCACCCACAATCAGCAGTTTGGAGTCTGCCGGAAGCTGAGGCATCGCCATGACAAAAGCGTTCAGCATCTGCATGGGCTTCTTATCCGCCACCAGTCGACCAACGTAAAGAAATCCGGTGCGCTCGGGGCCATCCAAAGGCTGCATTTCAGCATGCGTGTACAATGCATTTGGCGCGGCAAATGCTTCGCCACGGTATTTCAACTCGTTGATCAGGATTTCCTTCTGCTGCTCTGTGTAAACAATGAGTCCAGTCGCCAGGGAACGCTGAAAATATCGCAGCCAGTTGTCGTTACCACGACGAGAATAAACATGCCCCCACAGGATTGTGCGACGCCCAAGAATGCGTCGAATAAACGCCACCGTCCATGTGTTGATGATACGCGGATTGTATTCCAGTACCGCAGCGTCTGCCTGAATAGCAGTTCGTTGAACACCGAGCTGCAGAAGGACTCGACGCTTCAGAAAAAAGATGTTCCGCGCTGTCACAAAGACGCGCGAGCCGACAACACCCGTCTTCAAGCTTTCATAAAAGTACGTTTGTCCGCAGAGGATCGTCAACGATTCATTGAAGTGCTCGATGATTGCCTTAACAAACGCCTGCCGATAGTCACCCATCGTCGTCTGAATAAGAACATATTTGGCACTGGGTGGGGATGGCATGCGAGTACAACCAGGAGATAGCAATACGCGGGAATCGCAAAAGGGGACATTCTACTCATTTTATCGTTTTGGTCAGCCAGTGAATACCGCCAGCCGGTTTGTCCCGAACACGTCTGTGATGTAGCGACTTGGGTGGGAAACAGTCTTGTTGATGTGGGTTGGAGAGGAGTAGACAGAGCCGGCGGACACCTGACCAAGCGTCCACATTTCAACTTGGCCGCAGCGTAGCGAATACACCCGTCGGACAGCAAAGTCGAAGCGCTCGAGCGTAATGGAAACCGTGAAATTTTGCAAATCGCGTTACCGGCCGCTGGCATGTACTGAGGCGGGTCTTTCCCGGACTTCAGTGGAGCCAAACACAGCCGACGCCAGCCGCGTGGGAATCATCCATCGCTATGGCGGGGACGAAAGGGATGACGCATCGATCGCCTCGTACGTTTTGCTCAGCGTGGTGGTCGGGGCGATCGCTACGAGTTGAGGTGTGAGCGAGTTCGAAGAAAGTTCAGGCCCGACATTGCCACGGTGGCCGCAGGAGTTGTCGGTGGCGACGCATTTAAACTGACGGATTCTCGCTCGACGGCCTCCGGAGGCGTGAAGCGGTCCAGTCGAGGTCGGAAGATGACGATCAAAAACAGCGGCAGATACCAGAGAACATAAGTCCCGATATCGTCCGGGTACCACATCTGCGCGGCCACAACGAGGCATGTCGAATTGGAGAGAAGATTCTCCAGATTCCGTGGGCGCGGCAGCACGGTCATTGCCGTCAGCATCACAAAGAAAATTGCCGCCATGGGGATGCGAATAAACAGTTGACTGAGAGTTGCGTCGCCGTCGGTTGGAGAATCATCCAGCAATCGATAGGCCGTCCAGTTGGCCGTCGTGACCAGTTTGTTTGTAAACGAGCTGGCATCGCCGGAGATCAGAAGCAGTGACGTAATCAAAACGGCACCGATGCCCAGAACGGAAACCACGAACCTCAATCCGCCATTTTTCCCGTAAAAAACGGCCCACAGCGGCAACAGAAATGCCGCAAAAAACAGTGTTCCGCTCGCCAATCCCAAAAGAACTCCGGCGACGACAGGGTTGCGATAGCTGGCGATAGCCCATACGAGGCAAGCCGCCGGCAGAACATGATTAAGCTCATGAACATTGACCGCCGTGCAGGGCAGCAGCAGATAGAGACAGCTCATGGAAATGCCGAGTTGCAGACTTGCAAAATGCTGACGGCCGATCATCAACAGTCCAAGCACCACAAAAGTATGTGCGATGACGACAAGAATTCGGGCCAGCAGAGCCTCCACCGTGCCAGTGTCGCTGGAATCACCTGCCGGAGACTTGGGAAGGTTTCCGGAAAGCTGAGCCATAGCGGCACCACCGGCTGCGATCAGGGTCTCTGTCGGAGCGGGCTGCGTATCGCCGCCGGTTTGAGGATCGACCTGCACATCGCGTCGTTCCAGAAGGGCTCGACCATGTTCAACCGCCTTGAATGTGCTGTCCTCAGGGTTGTTAGTCAGAACGCTCACCATCAGGATCGCAAAAGCCGGTATGCACAGGAACGTGATTCCTGCCTGATTCAGGTTTTGATCGAGTCGGGGGCGTCGAGTGAGACTCTCATCAAAGATCAAACGAACTATCAGCATGATCGTCAATCCCATCAGCGCGATTGACGCCCACGTGTAGATGGGGTGCGACCGTGGCCCGTTGCCTAAATCCACCGATGGCAACTGTTGTGGATCATTGACTGCCACTGATTTTGCATTCGCGTCGGACGAATCACTGGAAGGTAGATCGCCGCTGGAAGCATCAGCCGAAATTACTGCCAAGGCTTGATTGTCGGGCTTTTTTGTGTCATCGGTGTCTGTTGCGGCATCAGAAGAGGTCTGGCCGAACGGCCCTGCGGATTCACTATTCTCAGTGGCCAACTCTGTGCTTGTCACCGAAGTAGCACCCGACGGCGGACCATCACCAGGCTCCGACAGAGACGATGAATCCTCCTCGGCGACCGGCGGGACCCAAACTTTGTCGCGATAAACACCCGCAACGACGATCGCCGTGGAAAGCAGGAGCAGCAAAGTCAGGTCAAGATTGCGGATTGTCAGAAAGCGAGAGAAGCGAAAAAAAACGGCGATCACCAAAAACGCGACATAAACCAGCCACGTTGGATTCGTTACATCGGTAAAGAGAAAGGATTTTTCCATAACGACCGTTGAGCTTTCTCGGATGACACCGCACTCGTGCGAGGCTTCATCTGGCGAGCAACCTGCATGAGATGTCTATTGAACGCGTTTTGTTGCCAAATGGCAACTGGCCGATTTAAAAACTGAGCGCATGGCCAGCAAAAACCATCACTTCGGCCCTCAAAATTCAGCAGGACAGCGAGTTCCACCGAGAACCAGAAAACCCTCGTAGCCCTATGCGAAGCTGATTGTATGGCCTGCAGCCCGGTAAACCGGATGTTGTGGGGGCGGAGAGAAGGAATCGGGACCGGGTCTGCTCCGCCAAAAGCCCACAGACAGCCTTATTTCTGAAACCGGAAATTCTCGCCAGATCCCATTGATATTGCCCAAACCTCCGCGACAATACGGCCGGAAGAGGTTCCCTGATTGTTGTATTGGCCGTGGGTTTGAAGCTCGGCTACCAATTGTCAAAAACCAAAACTTGACCGCCCGGCATTTGGATGGCAAATGAATACCAGCGACCAAGCCACTGGTTTCTGGGAGCGGGGACAGGTGGCATGTGATTGAATCAGGTTTCGAGACCCGGAATTGAAAGGGAAGACATGAAGATTTTTGCAATGATGATGACGCTGTGTGCGATTCTCGCCACAGGTGCTGTTGAAGCACGACAGGAATTGACACCGGTTCCAGAAGTACCGGGAGCATTCGTAGAGTCACATGCTGTGCCGCTCTACACGAATGTGGTTTACAAGGACCGCGACGAAATGTCGCCATGTGCACAGCCAAAGATCATCGCTGTTAAGGACCCATGTGCTTGCGAAGATCCTTGCAACAGTTGCGGACCAAAGTGCGTTTACATCCAGATCTGCGTCCCAACCTGTGGTTGCGAACTGATCAGCTGCCGCCGTAACGGTGACCGTATTCGTTATGATTACGGCAAGTACGCTGTAGACGTCCGCATCAAGCGAGATCACATCGAAGTTGATTATCAGGACTAGTCTCAACGCAGACTGGCTGGCGTGAGTCAGCCAGACATGTCTGACAAGACTTACTGAAACTGCGACGAGGGCGATGGAGCTAATCCATCGCCCTTGTTTTTTTGGTTCTGCGCGAAATGAAGTGCGCGACCGAAGACGAAGCCAATGAAACAGCGAGGGATCTCCATGGGAGGACTTGAGGCAGCGGCCGTCAAATAACCTACCAATCAGGCGAGCGGCCGGTGTGAACCGGCCGGTAACTTCGACTAAACAATTATTTCGATCTGCGCAATTCATTTCGCGCTGAACCGTTTTTTTGTCACTCAACCAGCCCCGCGTCGCTCGACAATCAGCCGGAGCTGAATCTTTTGAAGCGGCCCGATTGTTGGTTCAAACAGCGTGAAAACACTGGAAGTACTGGAGAGACACCAAAACCCGACGCGTCAGCGAGGGATCTACGGAGACATTGGTGCAACGAGAAATCGCAATCCCTCGCGCACGCGTTTTGAAGTTGCGCATTTTCAGGCCCGGAGGGTCGACAAATCCAATGCCGGTGGCGTGAGCCACCGGTAATCGAACATAAAGAATCTAAGGCCTCGGAGGGTCGACACAAGGACGCATGTTTCGGCCCTTCAGGCCTGAATCGCAGCGTCTTTTCCAGTCCGGTGGCTCACGCCACCGGCAGAGGATGTGCCGGGCTTCCAGCCCTAACCAAAATGCGCAATCCCTCGCTCACGCGTCGGGTTATGATGAAAATTTCTCTTTTTGTTCCACGGGCCACGACGCATCAAGATTGCGCGACCTGAGACGATGTTTTGTAAAGCGCGAGGTGTGGCGGATTGCGAATTCTGCAATCAACACCAGCGATTGCCATCGCAGCGTATCGTCATGAGGCCTACTTCAGCAGAGCATGCAACTGCTCATCAAGCAGGCTGGAGACTTTCAGTCGGCTCATGCTGAAATCGCCAAAGTCTGTATGTCGACTGGGAACAGACACAATGTAGGCACCAGCAGCAGCAGCGGCGCGAGTGCCGGTTTCACTGTCCTCGAGAACAAGCATTTCGGCAGGATCAACACCGTGCATTTCGGCAGCCTTGAGATAGATCTCCGGATGAGGTTTGCCGTGAGTCACATCTTCGGCAGTGAGGGTAAAATCAATTCGGTGCAGCAGATTGAACTTCTCAAGCAGATGCGTCATGTAGGTTCGAGGTGACGAAGTGGCGACCGCGCGAGGCAGTCTTTTGGCATCCAACAGCTCAAAGACTTCCAACAGGCCGGGCATCATGGCAAGGCGATTCTCAGCCAGCGATGCAAACAGGATTTTCGTTTCCAGCATCAGATCTTCAAGAGAATCCGTCAGCCCTGTGAGATCTCGAAGCACTGTGAACGCTTCCACGGGACGACGCCCCATCATGCCGTGGCGAATGGTGTCGGTCATTTCGAGGCCTCGACGAGCCATCAACTCGACGCCAGCCAGCTCAAAAATGTCCTCGGTATTGAGCATCAGCCCATCAAGGTCAAAAACCACAGCACGAATCACAGGGCGGCTCGACATGAAGAATAAGCTAACGTTATGAGTAGAAGGAAAGATTTCGAAAAGACAATGGTGCCTGTTCACGCAGGCGGCTACAACAAGACCGGTTCGGCGTTGTGAGATTATTGCAGGACGACGTTCCGCCTTCTGAGAAATGTGGCAAAGTTCCCAGCGAGTGCCCATTCAGCGTGTATTCTAGTGGGAGTCGTGAAGAGAGACACCGCTGGCAGAGACGATATAAGGATTCTCCCGCTGGCGGTTAACGGGACGACTGCTCCCGTTTCCGGGAATTGCTGAGGCTGTTATCCAGCCTCTTTGACTCAGTTTTAAGCGATCCCTAGACTCGCGGCCCTGTCAAGGAATCAGATCTTCAAGTTCGTCGTCAAGCTAAGGGTCATTCGCGTTGTCCAGCGGTCAGCCGAATCACCACCAGCGACGCAGATCTCGAACTTCTCAGATCGCTCAAGCCTATCGAACTGCTCACGAAGTCGTCTCGGCGGCCATGTCTTTGGGTTTCCTGATCTTTGGCGGATATTGGCTGGATAAGAGATACGGCTGGAGTCCCGTATTGACGATCTGTGGTGCCCTCCTCGGTCTAATCGTTGCCGGAGCGTCCTTGCGACAGCTCCTGCATCGACTGGATCGCGAGTCGGCGGAAGTAAAACGAAAAGCGGCGCAGGCAAGAGAGGCTCGCTCGGAGTGACTCAGAATTCTCGAGGTGCTGGTCTCAAGTCCGCGCTGTCGCTTACGTTCTTCGTGGCACTGGGCTGGGTATTGTGTTTCTGGCCGGCGAGAA
The DNA here is from genome assembly GCA_903921605.1 of uncultured Planctomycetaceae bacterium. The sequence goes on from CAIXQV010000593.1 coordinate 11,733, forward strand.
TGCTGCGTGGCGAAGCGGGAGTCTGGTGGATGTCACTTGCGGCAATTGCCGTTTTGGTGCCCGGCTGGATTGTTGTTTTTCTTTCGACTGCCGCTATTCTGCGAAACGACTTATCGGTGATGCTTGTTCAGACGATGATTCGTCTCTTCAGTGTGGCCGGGACGGCGTTGGCGGTGAAGAAGCTTCGCCCGGATTTGGGAATCGTCGATTTCTTCGGCTGGCTGATCGCGTTCTATTTGCTCGCGTTGGTCGTTGAGGTAACGTTGCTGAAACGACACGTTGCGGCTTCGTCTGTTAAATAAATTTACTGATCTAAAGCAAGAATTTTCAGGGGCTGGCGGACAAGCGGAAATGAGTGAGCACGATCATTTTCATCACGTTCGCGACTACACCTATTTCGAGGTGCCTAAGTTCCTTACGTCTCCACATGTTTATGACGGCGTAGAGGCTGTTCCCTGGCATACGCTTCAGGCGCTTCATCTGCACAGCCCGACGCTTGAGCAGGTGAATGAGGCTATGGAGGGAAAGATCTTCATTCCTCAGCCGTTCGCAGGGACCGCTCGCGAGCCAGGGTTTCTGATCTCGAAGTTCATGGTTCTTCAGTTGGTCGTGCTTTTGCTGTGTCTGTTTATTTTCCGAGGGCTGGCGAAACGAATTCGCAGTGGGGTTCCTGCGAAGGGACGCTTCTGGAACTTCTGGGAAGCCATTGCGCTGTTTATTCGGGATGAAGTGGTACGGCCCACGATTGGCGACCACTCTCATGCTCATGATGAACATCACGACCATGGTGATCACGGGGCTCACGGTCACGCGGATCATCCTCATGGTCATGCTGGCCACGGTCACGCGGTTGCTTTTGCTCACCCGGCTGACAAGTACCTGCCGTTCGTCTGGAGTTGCTTCTTCTATATTCTGCTCTGCAATTTGTTGGGTGCGGTGCCGTTTCTTGGTTCAGCCACCGGCGACATTAATGTGACTGGTGCTTTGGCTTTGACTGCCCTGGTTGCGACGTTCATGTTTGGTGCGCAAGCCATGTCGGTGAAGGGTTTCTTTGGCAACCTGATTCCTGAAACAGGTGTGCCCGGAGCGGGGGGGCTGGTACTTGGCGGGATGATGTTTGTCATCGAATTGCTGGGTTTCTTCATTAAGCATGGAGTTCTGGCGGTTCGATTGTTTGCGAACATCATGGGTGGTCACACGGTGTTGGGTGTGATTCTTGGTTTTATTGCGGTTGCGGCGACGAAAAGCAATTTGATCTACGGCATGGTGGTTCCTGGCAGCGTTATCGGCCAGGTGTTCATTGGTTGCCTCGAGTTGTTTGTAGCGTTCCTCCAGGCCTATGTCTTTTCGTTCCTTGCAACGATCTTCATTGCGGGTGCGATCCATAAGCACTGATTCAGTTTTTTGCCGACGACTTTCATTGCTGAGAGTCCCGGTTTGCTTGTTGTTCTGAAAATGGTTTCGCCGGTCGCCCGAGACAGGCGGCGTCACTTTGATGAGTTTTGTTTGAAAGAGGAGTTTTGTTGTGGCTCAGTTTGTGAAGACTTGTTTCCTGGTTGTTGCTGCGATTGTTGCGATGAGCGTACCTGCGATGGCTCAGGAGGCCGTTGCTGCTGGTGGTGCTCAGCCGTTGATTTCTTTCAGCGGTGCTGCTGGTGCTGGTATCGTAATGCTGGGTGCGGCATTCGGTATTGCGAAGATTGGTGCTGCTGCTGTTGAGAGCATGGCTCGTCAGCCAGAAGTTGCTGGCGACATTCGCGGTGCGATGATCGTAGCTGCTGCTCTTATCGAAGGTGCGACCTTCTTTGCTTTGATCGTTTGCATGATCTCCTAGTTTGAGTTTTGTGTTGCTTTGTCTTCCTTCGGTTGTCCTGGTTTTTGGTCGGCGAATTCCATGTGCTGTACGTCTGCTAAGAGTCTGCTCCGCCTTGTCCTGATTGGCGGCTTGGTCCTCTTCGGGGGTTCCGCGCGTTTGATGGCTGAAGAAGCACCAGCCAAGGCTGATGCAGCGACAGCATCGACGGCTGAAGCGGGAGAACACCCGGGGGGTCACGGTGGTGATCACGGTCATCCGACCGGAGTGCCTCTGGGCTGGAAGGCCGATCTGGCTCTGTTTTCCTTGATCACGTTCGTTCTCTTTGTTGCGGTGCTGGGCAAATTTGCCTGGGGCCCAATGATTCAGGGGCTTGATAAGCGTGAGTTGGGAATTCAGAAGGCCATCGACGATGCCGAAGAAGGTCGACGTAAGGCTCAGGCGATGCTTGCGGAGTACGAGCAGAAGCTGAAAGCGGCTGAGCAGACCGTTCAGGCCATGGTTGCAGAAGCACGCCGTGATGCGGAGCGAACCAGCCAGGATCTGATCGCAAATGCTCAGAGAGAAGTTGGCTTGATCAGAGACCGGGCGAAGGATGATATTCGTCAAGCGACAGATACGGCGCTTGCGGAAGTGTTTACTCAGATCAATTCGCAGGTCGTGTTGGCAGCAGAGCATGTTCTCGGGCGTGCTCTTGATGAGGCTGATCAGGATCGTCTTGTCGGTCAGGCTCTGGCGGAAATTTCCCGCTAAGGGGCTTCAGGTCGACCTTTTGGATTGTTCATGTCACAAGCGGTGCTTGTTGAAGCTGTTTCGGGGTTAGTCATGTCCGAATTGCGTTCAGATTCTCGTCCTGACAGTGTGCTGGAAGATCCAGGTGCGCTGGCTGTTTCGACGATGTACGCTCAATCGTATATGACGGCCGCGGTGGCTGCTGGCAGCACCTCGCCCGAAGAAGAGTTGAATTCACTCCTTGATGATGTCCTCGCAAAATTCCCGGAGTTTCGGGATTTGCTGATGTCGGACCTGATCGGGCGAGATGACAAGCTGGCGGTTATTGATCGAGTAATCGCGGCGAAGTGTTCCGAGTTCTTCGCAAATTTTCTGCGAGTACTGATTCGTCATGGGCGCATTTCATTGCTGCCGATGATTCGCAGTGTTCTGGTGAAATTGCAGGAACAGGCAGCGGGCAAGCAAAGAATCCGCGTGCGTTCCGCGCGGCCTCTGTCTGGCTCTGCCCGTGCAAAGATTGTTGATCATCTGAAGAGTACATTTGGGTTTGAACCCATTCTGCAGGAAACAGTCGATGCATCGTTGCTCGGCGGTGTGGTGCTGCAGGTTGGTGATACTGTTTATGATTCATCGCTGCGATCCCGGCTGAAACAGCTGAAGGGTCGTCTGGTGGAGAAAGCATTCAATGAAATTCAAAGCGGACGAGATCGCTTCAGTCATCCAGAAGGAGATTGAAGACTTTCGCGGTCAGATTCAGACCGCAGAAGTTGGTCGCGTAATCGAAGTCGGTGACGGGATTGCTCGTTGTACCGGCCTGTCGAATGTGATGTCCGGCGAAATGCTGGAGTTCCCAGGCGGCATTCGCGGTTTTGCGTTCAACCTTGAAGAGAACAGCGTCGGCGTCGTGATTCTCGGGGACTACCTGAAAATTGCGGAAGGTGACGAAGTTCGCTCGACGGGCAAGCTGTTGTCTGTGCCGGTTGGCGAAGCGTTGCTGGGTCGCATGGTTGATCCACTGGGCAATCCGCTCGACGGCAAAGGCCCCGTATTGACCTCGGAGACTCGGCCGGTTGAATGGCTGGCGGCGGGTGTTGCCGAGCGTCAGCCTGTCAAAGAACCGCTCCAGACCGGGATCAAGGCGATTGACGCCATGACTCCAGTGGGTCGTGGCCAGCGCGAATTGATCATCGGCGACCGAAAGACAGGCAAGACAGCCATCGCAATCGACACCATCCTGAACCAAAAGGACACGGGGGTCATCTGCGTTTACGTGGCTTGTGGTCAGCGAGCGTCTTCGATTGCCGGCGTGATGGAAGTTCTGCGTGCTAATGGCGCGCTGGATTACACCATCGTTGTTGCGGCGACCAGTGCTGATCCTGCTCCTATGCAGTACATCGGACCATACGCCGGTGCGGCGATGGCTGAGTACTTTATGTACAAGGGCAAGCACACTTTGATTGTGTATGATGACTTGTCGAAGCAGGCCGTTGCTTATCGTCAGTTGTCACTGTTGATGCGTCGTCCTCCAGGTCGTGAAGCGTTTCCCGGGGACGTGTTCTACTGCCACAGCCGACTTCTTGAGCGAGCGGTCAAGCTGAACAAGGAACTGGGCGGTGGTTCAATGACGGCTCTGCCAATCATTGAAACGCTGGAAGGCGAAGTTTCTGCTTACATTCCGACTAACGTGATTTCGATCACCGACGGCCAGATTTATCTTGAGCCGGACTTGTTCTGGAAGGGGATTCGTCCCGCGATCAACGTCGGTGTGTCCGTGAGCCGTGTGGGTGGTAACGCTCAGACAAAGGCCATGAAGAAAGTGGCGGGAAGTCTCCGACTTGACCTTGCTGCGTTCCGTGAACTGGAAGCTTTTGCTCAGCTTGGAACAGAACTCGACAAAGACACACAGGCACAACTCGACCGCGGTTACCGCATGGTGGAGATTCTGAAGCAGCGACAATTCGGACCATTGCATGTTGCCGACCAGGTGGTCGCAATTTACGCAGGTACGAAGGGCTACTTTGACAAGGTGCCTGTGGCTAAGGTTGCAGAGACCGAAGCTCAGCTTCACGAGTTTATCCGAACAGAGCACGCGGACTTCCGTGACAAGTTGGTTGCAGAAGCGGCTCTGACGGAAGAGATCGAACGCATGCTCAAGAAGGCTCTTGAAGCATTCGTTGCCCGGTTAGCGGTCAAGAGTTGACGGTACAAAATCTATAGAAGTGTTTCTCGGAGGGCGTACGCCCTGCCAATCGCCCTGTAGGGATGTTGTTGATTCATGGCAAACAGACGCTTACTTGTCAAACGGCTCAAAGCGGTGCGCAATATCCGCAAGATTACGCGCACGATGGAGCTGATTGCGACCAGTCGTTTCAAAAAGGCAATGGATCGAGCTGCAGAGGCTGCGGAGTACACTCGGAAGATTTCTGAGATCGTCGGAGATCTGGGTCGTGCAAATCTGAAATTCTCTCATCCGTTGCTTGAGAAGCGAACGGAAGAGAAGAAGAGTATTCTGCTGGTCCTGACTTCAAACCGTGGACTTTGTGGCGGATACAACGCAAGCGTGCTGCGACAGACGGTGGCTCATATCCGTGGCCTGAAGGAGAAGGGGATCGAGTATTCGATCGAAGTCTCTGGCAAGCGCGGGATCAAGTTCATGAACTTCCAGAAGATTGCATACGCCCAATCTTATACTCACTTTGAAGATCAGCCGAAGTTCGAAGAAGTCGAAGCTCTTGCTGGTCGTTATGTGCAGGATTACATCGCAGGGCGAATTGATCGTCTTGATGTGGCTTACACCCGGTTTGTTTCTTCGTCGAAGCAATTTGCCGTGGTTGAGTCGCTGCTTCCGATTGCCAGCCTTGGTGGTACGGCCGGAGCAAAAACTGAGGCTGAAGTGGACTACGAGTTTCTCCCGTCCGCTCAGGAGATTCTGGCTGAGATTGTGCCGGCCGCATTTCGTGCCAAGTTGTTTAAGTGCTTCCTTGATGCAGCGGTCAGCGAGCAGATTGCTCGTATGGTGGCCATGAAGGGTGCGACAGAGAACGCAGACGAGATGGCAGGCAGTCTTAAGCAGCAGTACAACCGCGCTCGTCAGGCCGGGATTACTTCGGAACTGGCGGAAATTATCGGTGGTGCCGCGGCACTGGAGTAATCAGGTTTCAGGTCAGTTGGCTGGTGGGTTTACTCGCCTCAACTGAAGTCAACTTGAAGCGATCAAACGTTAAAAGATAAGCAGAGCGTCAGGCATGAAGTGGCTGGCTCTCGATGAATTTTTTGTCAATTTCGTGTACGGGGCAACTGACCCATGAGTGTCACTGCAGTAAACGGTAAGGTTTCCCAGGTAATCGGCTCAACATTTGACGCTGAGTTTCCTGAGGGGCATTTGCCTGCGATTTATAACGCCCTCAAGATCGAAGAAGTGATCAAGGGCAATCCGGTTAAAGTGACCGGTGAAGTTCAGCAGCATCTGGGCGGTGGCCGTGTTCGTTGCGTTGCTCTGGGAAGCACCGACGGCATGCGTCGCGGCATGGATGTGATTGATACTGGCAAGCCTCTTTCAGTTCCTGTAGGCAAGGGAACTCTCGGACGCGTGTTCAACGTGCTGGGAGAACCGATTGACGGTCGCGGCGATGTTCCTCACGAGGAACGTTGGCCGATTCACCGCGATCCCCCACCTTTGGAAAGCCTCAGTGCCAAGACGGAAGTCTTCGAAACGGGGATCAAGGTTGTTGACTTGCTGACTCCGTTCGTCCGCGGTGGTAAAGCGGGACTCTTCGGAGGGGCCGGTCTGGGCAAGACTGTGATTCTGACCGAGATGATTGCTCGTATCGCGAGTGCTCACGGGGGTTACTCTGTGTTCGCGGGCGTGGGCGAACGAACTCGTGAAGGAAACGACCTCTGGCTTGAAATGCAGGAAACAGAGATCGGTACAACCGGTCGTCATGTTATCGAACAGACCTGCATGGTGTTCGGTCAGATGAATGAACCACCGGGAGCTCGTCTTCGAGTTGCCTTGTCAGCTCTGACGATGGCTGAATGGTTCCGTGATGCAACTGGATCTGACACGCTGTTGTTCGTAGACAACATTTTCCGCTTCTCACAGGCCGGTTCGGAAGTGTCTGCTCTGCTGGGACGTATGCCTTCTGCGGTAGGTTACCAGCCGACACTGGGCACAGAACTTGGTCAGCTTCAGGAGCGAATTACTTCAACGAAGAGCGGAGCCATTACTTCGGTACAGGCGGTTTACGTTCCTGCGGACGACCCGACTGACCCGGCTCCTGCGACTGCGTTTGCTCACCTTGACGCGTTCATCTATCTGGAACGAAAGATCTCCGAAAAGGGGATTTATCCGGCGATCGACCCGCTGGCGTCTTCCAGTCGAATTCTTGACCCACAGTATGTTGGTCAGCGTCACTATGATGTGGCTCGCCGCGTTCAGAGAACTCTGCAGCGTTACCGCGAACTGCAGGACATCATCGCGATTTTGGGTGTTGATGAGTTGAGCGAAGACGACAAGATGGTGGTACACCGTGCTCGTCGTATCGAGCGATTCCTGTCTCAGCCGTTCCTTGTTGCGGAAGTGTTTACCGGCAAGGCGGGTAAGATTACTCCGCTGGCTGATACGATTCGCAGCTTCGAAGAACTGTGTGACGGCAAGTGGGACCACTTGCCAGAATCAGCATTCATGTACGTGGGTGCGATCGAAGAAGCTGAAGAACAGTACAAGAAGATGCAGCAGGCTTAAGGTCAGGATAAGTTCTTGTAAAAGCCGGATTTACTTTTGGCTCAGCAGCAGGACTTAGAGTGACTAACAGAAGAACACGGACTTGAAATGGCAGAGCTCAGCTTAGTTCTTGTGACTCCGGAACGAACATTGTTCGACAAGCCAGTTGCGTCGATTCGTGTTCCGTTATTTGACGGGTCGGCTGGTTTTTACCCTGGTCGTGCTCCTTTGGTAGGGCGATTGGGGTTGGGCGAACTGCGTCTGACCGATTCTTCTGGTGCTTCAGAGTCATACTTCATTGATGGCGGATTCGTGCAGGTCAAAGGATCTGTTGTTTCTGTTCTGACCAATGGGGCTACTCCGGTGGCAGAAATCAGCCGCAAGGCCGCCGCAGCGAAGATCGAAGAAGCGAAAGCAATTCGAGCGAAGAGTGACGAAGAATTCGCAATCGCGGCCCGCCGGCTTGAGAAAGCTCGGAAGATGCTGGTACTCGCAGGTAAAGATTAATTCGGGTCGGACCATTTTGTGGTCGGCGATCTTAATGTAGAATCCTGAAGCTCGGTCCTGATTGCAGGCCCGGGCTTTTCTTTCATTCACGCGGTTGTTTTTTGATTGAAGGTCGGAGTCAAACGATCATGAACAAGTTTGATCCACGCATTGATGATCTGGTGATGGAAACCCGAACTCAGTGGGATCCTTCCGTCGGCAATCTGTCAGATGAAGATCGTCGTTGGGTTTCCAAAGCGATCCATGAGCAACCTCAACTGGCGTCTCAGATCGCTTACGAGCGCAGCCACACTGGGTTCACTCGGACAATTACAGTCAAGCTGGA
>CAIXQV010000594.1 GCA_903921605.1 uncultured Planctomycetaceae bacterium
AAGATCGAACGCACGATCAGCTGGCTTCAATATCAAAGACGACTCCTCGTCCGACATGAAAGACACGCCCACCTCTTCGAAGGATTCCTACATCTGGCTTGCATGATGCTATGCCTGAAGGGGTTTTGAAACTGCCTCTACATGAGTTCCGTTCTTTGGTGCTGTTCGCCAAGCAGGACTTTCAGCAGTCGGCGGCGACGATCCATTCGGTGTTGGCTGTTGGTCCGGGCTGGGACTGGACGACCATGAGCGGCATGTATTCAAACGCCGAACTGTATACAGGCCAGTTGAGAGCACTCGAGAGTTTTACGAAATCGAATCCTCAGGACGCAGCATCTCAGTTTCTGCTCGCCTATCACTACATGACTTGTGGGCATCCCGACGCGGCGGCTCGTCAGTTGCAGACGGTTGTTGCTCTGATGCCGGATGATCGCGTTGCCGTCGATCTGCTGCGAATGCTGGCCCCTCCGAAGGCGGAGTCTGCAGCAGATCCCCTGACGACAGCCTCTTCACCGCGTCCTGCAGATCAGCCGGCAGAAGCCGCACCGAAACCGATCGATCCGAAAACGCTTGTCGGCACATGGGCTTCATCTCGAGCCGATGGCTCTGCATTCAAGCTCGATCTGACGGACGATGCGAAATTCACCTGGAGCTTCACGCCAAAGGATCAGGCCGCTCAGGAGTTCGGTGGAACGTACACGGTCGAACAGAACGTGATCGTACTGGAACGAAAAGATGGTGGTTCGCTAATTGCAGAAGTCTCACCTGTTGACGCCGGGAAATTCAACTTCCGACTACTCGGAGCGGCGGAAGACGACAAGGGGCTGGAATTCAGTAAGTAGAACGTTCGAGTCCGGAAGCACTGTGTGGGTTTTGAATTTTTTCAGGAGAAGAATCGATGAACTGGGATCAGATCAAAGGCGATTGGAAACAGATGACCGGCAAAGTCAAAGAGAAGTGGGGGAAACTCACGGATAACGAACTCACAGTCATTGCCGGACAGCGAGAACAGCTGGTGGGAGTTCTGCAGGAGCGGTATGGCTATGAAAAAGATCGAGCAGAAAAAGAAGTGAACGACTTCACGCATGGGTTGAAGCCATAAGAGGCTCAAACGACGCGGCGGGACGGAGACAACACTGTCCCGCCATCGTGGCCTCGTCAAGCTAACGAGTCAGCTGTCAGCTGTCTGCTGGCTTCTCAACTGAAACACATTAAACAAGGACCAGAACATGTCGACTTCTACAGTGATCCCAGGCGTCAAAAGAGAAGATTGGACTCAGGCAACTGATAAGGCGAAGGAAGTTGTCGCTTCCGTCGGTGAGATGGCCAGTCATGCAGTTTCGGCAGCGGGTGGTGTGGCATCGCAGGCCGTTTGTGACGTGGGCAACAAAATGGATCAACTGACGGCTCGTGCAGGGACCGGCATCCATGAGATGGGTGATTGCATGGGACGCAGCCTTCCGCATTCGGGAATGGTCGGAAACGCGTCACAATCTCTGGCCGGTGCTGTGCAGCACAGCGGTGAGTATCTGGAAGACCAGAAGTTGAGCGGCATGGCGAAGGATGTCACCTGCCTGATTCGTCGGAATCCGATTCCGTCGGTCCTGATTTCGATCGGAATTGGCTGGTTTGTGGCTCGCAAGATGTGGAAGTGATTTATGGGCGTCGAAACCAAAGCCCCGCCGCTGAAAACTGCAGCGTCACTGGTCACGGATGTTTTGAGCGACCTGCAGTTGCTCATCGAACAACAGTTCCAGTTGACTCGCTGTGAGATTGAGGACGAATTCCTACAGCGAGTCTTCGCGGCGGCGATCTTCGGAGCTGGTTTAGCAACTTGGCTGGTCAGTCTCATGCTGGCCAGTCTGGCGGCTGCCAACGGCCTATACCTGGCAATGTTGCCGAACCCCAAACACAGTGCAGAGTTGCCTCTGTGGGGATGTCAATTGGGAGTCGCCGGCGTTCTGTGTGTTGTCGGAGCAGTGCTGATCACTCTTGGGCGTCGACGATTTCGTGATGTTATCTCCAGCCAGAATCCGGCTGCACAACTCTTTCGGGAAGCCAAACAATGGTCGACACCTCCGGCAATGGCAAAGTTACCAGCGATAGGGCCGCAATGATTCGCCAAAGTATGGAGCAGACAAAACGTCGTCTGACTGAGTCACTCAACACGCTGGAAACTCAAATCACGGAGAAAGTCCAGCACGCCGGCACGGCAGTGAATGCCAC
>CAIXQV010000595.1 GCA_903921605.1 uncultured Planctomycetaceae bacterium
CTCGCGCAGAAATGTCACGAGTGCCATGGCGAGACGGTGCAGGAAGCGAAGCTGGATCTCCGCACGCTTTCGGCCATGCTGCAAGGAGGCGAAAGTGGACCGGCGATTGTCGTCGGCGATTCCGGCGGCAGCCTGCTGGTCGACTTGGTGGCTCAGGGCCAGATGCCACCGGAAGGCAGCGAACAACTCACCGCCCCGGAGCTGGCCACCATTCGACGGTGGGTCAAGGCCGGCACACCCGCTGAAGAACAGATCGTGGCGTTGCCGCCCCATACTCAAGTCAGCCCGGAAGACCGGCAGTTCTGGGCGTTTCAGCCACCGCGGAAGTCCGACGTTCCGCGAGTGCAGAACTCGGACCGCGTTCGCTCGCCAGTCGATGCGTTCTTGCTCTCGAAGCTGGAGTCCAGGGAACTAACGTTTTCTCCAGAGGCCGATCGTGCCACGCTGATTCGCCGCGCCTATTTCGATCTGATCGGCCTGCCTCCCGAGCCAGCGGCGGTGCAGGCGTTCGTGGACGATCCTCGGCCCGATGCCTGGGAGCATCTCGTCGATGAGTTGTTGCAGTCGCCCCACTACGGCGAGCGCTGGGGCCGGCATTGGCTCGACGCGGCGGGCTATGTCGACAATCGATTGTTCGACGGCGATCTCTCCTCGATCTATCCCAACGAAGGGATCTGGCGTTTTCGCGACTATGTGGTGAATGCGTTCAACGCTGACAAACCATACGATCGCTTTCTCACGGAGCAACTTGCGGGGGACGAGTTGGTCGATTGGCGTCGCGCCGATTCGTTCACGCCGGAGACTCTGTCACTGCTGTCGGCCACGGGATTCATGCGTTGTGTCGAGGATCACACCAGCGAGGCCCAGTATGGCATCGACAAACGCTATGAAGTCGTCAACCAGGTGGTCGACATGTTTTCGACCTCGGTGCTCGGCCTAACGATGGAGTGTTGTCGCTGCCATAACCACAAATACGATCCGCTGCCGCAGAGAGATTACTACCGCCTGATGGCCTGCTTCGAACCGGCGTTCAATGTCCATGACTGGAAGCGACCGCAAGAGCGGTTCCTGGCGGATGTCTCGCTGACAGAGCGAGCGGCGATCGAGGCCCACAACGCCGCACTTGACAAGCAGGTCGCCGACCTGCAGCCCATGGTCAAGGCAGCCGAAGAAGCCAAAGATGAATCCCGGCTCGCCGAACTGAAAAAACAGATTGGCGACTTACAGGCACTAAAAAAGTCCTACGGCAAGGTGCAGGCACTGTGGGATGTCGGGCCCGCGCCGACGTCTCGCGTTCATCGGCGAGGAAATGTGCATGCTCCCGGCGTTTTGGTACAGGCGGGGTTCCCCGAGATCCTGCAGCCGCCGGGAAGTTCGGTCGCGGCCACGGCGGGCGATGTGTCCGGCGAGTCGAGCGGCCGGCGCCTGGCCCTCGCGCGTTGGCTGACTCAGCCCGATCATCCGCTGACGGGGCGAGTCATTGTCAATCGCGTGTGGCATCACCACTTTGGACGCGGCATCGTGGAGACGCCGGGGAACTTTGGCCGATCGGGAAGTCTTCCGACGCATCCCGAGTTGCTCGATTGGCTAACGGTCGACTTCATTGAACACGGCTGGAGCCTCAAAAGTCTGCACCGACAAATCATGCTGTCGAGTGCGTATCGGCAATCCTCGCGGCGACCGCCGGTCGATATCGCGGTCGACTTGCCCCTGGCGCGCGGCGAACAGGCCGACCCGGGAAACGCCCTGTTATGGCGGATGAACCTGCGTCGCCTGGAAGCCGAAATCGTCCGCGACTCAATCCTGACAGCTTCCGGCGCGCTCGATCGCACGGCGGGTGGGCCTCCTATCGAGATCTCCAAACCAGCGGACGGGTTATCGGAAGCTGCGTCACAGCGGCGCAGCCTGTACTTGTTCGCCCGACGAGTCTATCCCCTGAAGTTCCTGGAGATTTTCGATTCACCCATCATGCCCGTGAACTGTACCCAGCGGATGAGTTCGGCGACCGTGCTGCAATCGCTGGCCCAGCTCAACAGCGAGTTCCTGTTCGAACAGGCGGACCGCATGGCAAAGAGGATTGTTGAAACCGGGGCTTCTGAGACTGTAGATCAGGTTCGATCGGGCTTCCTGTTTGCATTTGCTCGAACCCCAACAGATGCTGAATTGAACCGGAGCGTATCATTCATTGATGAGCAGGCAGGGAGTTATGCCTCGTCAGAGACACCTTTGGAGAAATCGCACGTCATGGCGCTGGCAGACTTCTGCCACATGCTGATGTCGTCCAATGAGTTTTTGTATGCTGAGTGAAGTGGGACAGGAGAAGGGACCGCTGATGAACACTGATGAACACTGATGAACGCTAATGAATTCAGAAATGAATATCTTCACACCGTCATACGGGCGAATGTTCTGCGACAACGTAAAGTCGTGGAGATTGAGCGGGTTCTGGATTAGCGTTGATTAGTGTTCATCAGCGGTTCGTATGTCTTCGATTCCATGAGGAAATAAACCACATGAGTTCTGGAAAACAGCCATATTCCGAGGAAGGTTATGCTCTGATGGGTGCCGCCTTTGAGGTGAATAATGAGCTCGGTGGAGGACTTGCAGAAGAGATTTATCAGCAGAGCCTGGAAATCGAACTGGAACTTCGCGGCATTCCATTCTGGTCAAAACATGAAATCCCTGTCTTCTACAAGCAGCGAGAGCTGAAGAAACGGTACATCCCGGATCTGATGGTCTACGACAAAATCGTGGTTGAACTCAAGTCTGTGTCCGCTCTTCTTCCTGAACACGAAGGACAATTGATCAATTACATGAGAATTTCAAAGAGTCCGATCGGCTATCTGATCAACTTCGGCCCGATCGGCAAACTTGAGTACAAGCGATTTATTCTTTCAGAGTTTCTTTGA
>CAIXQV010000596.1 GCA_903921605.1 uncultured Planctomycetaceae bacterium
AGGATATCACGCGAAGGCGCGGAGACGCGAAGAATGGGTTCTCATGGCTGTTTCCTTCGCGTCTCTGCGCCTTCGCGTGAACTTTACTGCTGCCGTTGATTCACGGCCGCGGAGAGGAGTTGGCGTCCGCCTGGTTTTGCTGTGATCGCACTTGGCTGATTCTTATGGAAAGGCTGTGGTCGTTCACTCACCGCGGCCTCAAGTGTTGCCCACACTGAATCACTCGCCAACGCCGCCCTTTCGCCAGAATCCGCATGATCTGCCGCCACCTCGGACTATACCGTACGGGATATTGTCTTTCCCTGCTTTGCTCAGCTTGACCGTTCGATCCATACAACACCCACTCTGCCGTTGCGCGCGGACGGTTGGAACTTCGAACGGGCTACGATGACTCTAAACACCTCGACAACTCGAATTGCCATCGGGCTCGCTTCGCTCACAGTGTCCGCGTTGTTCAGTGCGATGGTGATTGGAGTCATCCCGGATCATCGTAGTGAAACGCTGATGGCCCGCATGCGACTGACGGAAAGCATTGCAGTCCATTTCTCCGCCACATCCGGAAAAGTCGACGCCAACACCACCGGGCAAGTTCTGGCCGATCTGATTACTCGTAATTCAGATCTGCAGTCGATCGGTATTCGACAGCCGGACGGAAAGTATCTTGTCGAAGCCGGAGAACACGCCGGAAGTTGGGCGGAAGGGGTTCCGGAAGACAACCTGGACACTCAGATTCAGTTCCCGCTCTACACCGGGCCGCAACTATGGGGAACAATTGAAGCTCGATTTATCCCGATCAATCCTCCGTGGTTTGCAGGTTATGGTCCCAGCCGGAAAACGCAGGCGATTGTCTTCGTCGGCGTTGTCTGCACGCTGTTGTTTCATCAGTTTCTTCGCAAAGTTCTGAAACAGCTTAACCCGACACAGGCGGTTCCTCGCCGAGTCCATGAAGCGCTTGATGCTCTGGCTGAAGGGTTGTTGATTCTTGATGAGCAGCAAAGAATCGTACTCACGAACTCCGCCTTCACGACAGCGATCGGCCGCACCGGGCAGGCGCTGATTGGGCAGTCGATCAACACCTTCTCCTGGACGTTAAAAGCCGGCACGATCGTTCCATGGGACCGCGCATTGATGCAGGGCGAAACAGTGACCGGCGTTCTGATGCGGTGTGCAGAAACGGCAGATCGAACCTTCTCCGTCAGTGCTGTGCCAATCCTGGATGAGCACGGGACGACTCGCGGCGTGATGATCAGTTTCGAAGATGTGACCGTACTGGAACGCAACAAGACCGAGCTGGTCGGTATGCTGGAACAGCTTCGTGAATCACGCGATGAAATCCAGCAGCAGAATCAACAACTGGAACGGCTCGCAACGACGGATCCATTGACAGGATGCTTGAACCGACGAGCATTCTTTATGCGATTCGAGGCGCAGTGGAAACTGGCGGAGAAACATCAACGCCCGTTGTCCTGCATTTTGGTCGACATCGATCATTTCAAGCAGATCAATGACAATCACGGTCACAGCACGGGTGATGAGGTTCTGCGTTCCATTGGGCAGCTGCTCTCCAATTCCGTCAGCGAAAATGAAGCGGCCTGCCGTTACGGTGGTGAAGAATTCTGCGTGCTGCTGCCGGGTGCGGATATTACCGAAGCGGCTCGTCGCGCAGAACAACTTCGAGTAACGATCGAACGGATGACGTTTGAAAAATTGTCGATTACCGCCAGCTTCGGAGTGTCGTGTACCTCAGAAAACGCCTCCGCGCCTCAGTTGATGCTCGACCAGTCAGACGCGAGTTTGTACGCAGCGAAACGAAACGGACGTAACAAAGTTGTCTGCTTTGATCGGATGCCAACGGAGATCACGGAGCGAGCCAAATCGGACCGGCGGATAACGTTTGCCTCACAGCCGGACA
>CAIXQV010000597.1 GCA_903921605.1 uncultured Planctomycetaceae bacterium
CAACCTAATGACGAAACTCGCGCTCACAAATGACTTCGAATGTGATTGTATTTCCGATTTTTGTGCCGCGTGCCCACTTCGGCCCGTTCACTCGGGAAATTGCGTGTTTGAACCGCGGGGTGGCACAGCCTCCAGTCCATCGGAGTTAAGAAGTCATCTTCAGAGCCAGTTACGATTGATTTCCGACACATCCGTTGGTTGAGGCATCAAGACCCGCCAGAAAGAAACTGCTTTGACAACCATCCGCGACTTCACTCGTAGAGAACAACGAAACCAGAGCGGACGATTTGTGATGCACCGTCTGCTAAACTATTCTGTGCGTGGCCATGGTTGAGGTCATGATCTGAATGATCGATCCCGCGAACACACGGCCTCAGTTTTGCCGCCCGAAGAATAGATTGCGTCCATGGAACTCTGGCAGACCTATCTCATCCTGTGTCCGGCGGCTGCAATCGGCGGAGCGATCAATTCCGTCGCTGGCGGGGGCACGTTGGTCACTTTTCCAGCATTGATGTGGGCTCTGGGCAACGGACCCGGAGCCGCAATCATCGCCAACGCGACGAACACCGTCGCTCTTTGCCCCGGTGCGTTTTCGGGATCGTGGGGTTATCGACGCGAACTGAAACAGATGTGGGACTGGGTTCACTGGCTCGCAATCCCAAGTATTCTGGGAGGTATGGCCGGTTCAACGATCGTTGTGCTGGCTCCGGAGTCTTCGTTCAAGGCCATGGTCCCATGGCTGATCGCTCTGGCGACGCTGCTCTTCATTTTGCAACCTCGTATTACCCCGAAAGCACCTGCGGAATCTTCCCTGGCAAGTCGCAGCCAGCGTTCACAATGGCTGGTCTTCGTGCTGCAATTGGTTATTGGAATCTACGGCGGATACTTTGGAGCAGGGATCGGGATCCTGATGCTGAGTTCGCTCAGCCTGTTAAATCTCGGCAACATTCATCATGTCAATGGTCTAAAGACCGTGCTGGCCGGATTGATCAATGGCGTGTCCGTCGTCGTGTTTGTCGGCACCGGCAAAGTCAACTGGGTGCTGGCAGTGCCGATGATTGCCTCAGCAATGCTCGGCGGCTGGCTGGGTGCCTCATGGGCTCGCAAGCTCGACAAGACGATCATTCGCCGTGTGGTCATTAGTATCGGGATCGTTCTGACGGTCTGGTATTTCGGAAAGACGTGGCTGATTGATGGGTGAGGCGAGAACCGGACGCTAATGCGTTCCGGCTGATTAAGTCGACTGCCAGCTAGTCCCTGGCAGGAGCAGCAGTTTTCGAATAGAGCCCGTTGCAAGTTGGATCAAACAACCCAACCTGATTCCATGGAGCCACTGCAGAGCACAGCCATGACTCAAACGTCTGTTCGGCATTTGTTCGATCGGCCGGGTCAGCGTGGCGTGCGACGGCAAGTCGATGTCTGGCTTCTTTCAACATGCCTCTGAAATCAGGATCATTGGCTCGCAGAAAACTTGTGCCTCCTGAGGCTCCGTCCGGAGACTGCTCCATACTGGTTGCTGCTGCAAAGTAGAGCATGCCCCAGAGACACCATAAGCGAAACGACGGGATTGCTTCATAGCAGCCTTCGACTAACTCATCGACGCAGCGAATCTCCTCGATCAACGAATCAGAATACTTCCGCAGACGATCTTCGCGCTGAGCGGCGGGCACCGACATCAGCAGAATCTCAGCTAATCGCGAAACACTAAACAAGGTATGAGCGATCCCGGTACTGTGCAGCGGATCAATGAAACCTGCAGTGTTTGTAATCGCAGCCCAGTTCGAACCTGCCGCCCGAGATGCCAGTCGCTGAATTCGAGAGGTCTGCTGCAGGCCTGAGTCCGGCCGAACAATACGAGCATTCCTGAACTGACGAGCCAGAAATGGCGCTCTCTGAATCCGCCAGTCCCATTCTTCCTGAGGAGTCGAAAAGGAGCTTCGAACACGCTGAGTACTCGGTCGTTCATCAATCATGAACCCCGCGCTGAGAGTATCGTCGTCGTAGCGCAGCTGCCACATCCATCCGTCCGGACAGACCTGATGAACGGCCGCATCATCGCAGCGATAGGGAAAAACCGCGACGTTAATCTGACTGTCCATCAAGAGTTGCTCACAAGCCGTGGCGGCTTCAAAGTGAGCGAACAGGGATCTCGAATGAGTTCGAAGCGATGCCGTTTGATCGGCAATCCCGAGCGTACTCAGTATTCCCTTTGAGGATCCCGTTGCATCGACAACGAACGGCGTTTTGACGAAATACGCACCTGAAGACTCCACCGTTTCCTTGAGCATAGAATGATTCGACAGGTACGGTTCATCGCTGGAGGAAACTTTCAGAACCCATTGATCGCCATTTGCTTCCAATTGATAAATACAATTCTGAAATGTCAAGACGCCAGCAGCATTCGCCAGACGAAACAAGAACTGGTCAATATCGCTGCGAAGCCAATGAGTGTCTGAGTACTCGTCGTTGACGCTAGCAGAAACCAGCAGGCGGCGATGATCGAAATTTTCAATCGAAACATCCTGATCGCTGGTCTGATCAAAATAGGTAAAGCCTCGCTTCCTCCCACACAGAAGATCCGGATACACACGTTTCCATGATCCCCAATGACACAACGGGCGTAACTCGGGAAGTTGATATCGATCGGCCATCTGAGCCAAAGTGCGATCCGCGAGTGGGGTCGATGATTCGCCGATCGCGAACCTGGGATGTCGACTGCGATCCACCATGACCACCGACTTTCCCGCTCGAGCCAATATCAGGGCCAGTAGACTTCCGCCGAATCCGGAGCCGAGAATTAAAACGTCGGGAGATAGTACGGGCATGACGAATCTGTCACTGAGATGGGTAAGGTGGAAGCAGCATCACAATTTTCAGGTAACGGATTGTGTCAGATTCATCTGTTCAAGTCTTGAGATCTGCAACACGGCCAACTCGGCAGAATCTGCAAACTGTGCGGCATCCCATAAATCGGCAAACACTCGACCACGATTCCAGGACAAGGTTTCTCGCAGCACGATCTCCAGCGAAGACAAACGAGGCGGTGAGAACAGCCCGGCAGACGCAAGTTGCTCCATAATTCCGTTGCCGGTTCTTACCGGAATCACGGCACAACAATCAACGCCACACTCGAACGCAAAGCGGACCGAGTTGATAGCCCGCTCAATCCCCTGCTCTTCCGATGTCTCAGGTGGCTTCAATAGCACAAACGCTCGAATCATGATGTTCTGCTTTTGCAACGATTCACAGGCACGAGCAAAATCATCCACTGTCATTTGTTTGTTGAGCCGGGCGAGCGTTTGCGGGTGCGAAGTCTCCAGCCCCAGAGCAACCTCCAGTTGTGTCTCGCACAATTGCTGAAACTCGCCGCATCGGTCATTGCAAAGCGAAGGATGGTTTTCCACGATCACAGTGTCAAAGTGTCGAACCCGCTCAGCAATTCGAGGCCAGTCAGCACGCAGGATCGCTTTCGGATCAAAGAAGTTTCCACTGTTGTACAGCTTGATGTGCTGAGCAACCGGCAACTGCTGCAGAGCAAAATCAATCTGCTGCGGAATCGCTCCCACTGGAGTAGTCTGCTCTGTGGTGTTCTTCCACAAATCGCACATGAGGCAATGAAATGGACACTCACGATTGGTCAGAAAAATCGTGGCAACACTCTCTAGACGACGATGACGTGAAAACTCATTCTCCACCAGAAAATGGTAGGGGCGGAACACGTTGACGGCGTTCCGAGGTCCGCGGGCAGCGAGAATGTCAGCAGTATTGAATCTCAAGCGACCTCCGGCAGCATCGAATATCTGATTGCGAAAAACAGTCCCATCAACTCAAGGCCAGCTGGTCTCACAGTCCCGTAGTCCGGCAACTTTGTTGAGCCAGAACCAGGCAGAAGTCTCAACGCCATCAAAGGGAGGCTGCAGCTTGATGACTCGGCGAGCATACAGCCCTTCATCGACGCCCTCGGCTTCATCAAGTCTCTTGAGGCACTCCGTATCCACCTCATACACCTCGCCTTGCACCGCAAGTCCTTCTGGCCAGTCTACGAGACCGGGATAAGATCCGAGGTCAAAAATACGGTAGAGCGGACACGTCGTCGCAGGACCACGAAAGGCCTGTCCCACAAGAAGATGATGTAGGCCGTAACCGCGTTTGAGAGAACCATAGACAAAGATCAGCGACTGAAGGTCACGACCATGAAACTCTGCCGAATCACTTGATGCCGCCACCATAAAAGAAGAACCTGCTTCCGGTCGTTTTCTATGCACCCAACTCCCAAACCATGATTTCATCCCGAACCATGATCACTAAGCACTCTACCGAGATTCGCGTCCGCTACAACGAGACGGACGCTATGGGATTCCTGCACCACTCAAACTATCTCTGCTACTTT
This sequence comes from uncultured Planctomycetaceae bacterium, assembly GCA_903921605.1. The sequence continues at coordinate 4,391 of CAIXQV010000597.1, forward strand.
GAGGTCGGCCGCACGGAACTCTTTCGAGCACAGGGTGGCAGCTACCGGCGGATGGAAGAACTTAAACTGTACTTTGTCGTCGCACGAATCGACGTGCGGTATCGCCGCCCTGCGCGATATGACGACCTGTTGACTTTGCATACGGAAATCGCCCGAGTCACCCCGGCGAAACTTGAACATTCGTACATACTCTGTCGAGGCGAAGAATTGCTCGCAGAGGCAAATTCCGTCATTGCCTGCGTCAACGAAGCGGGCGAAGTTCAGCGAATTCCCGAGGATTTGGTTGGCCTCACCTCCAACAGCAGGGCCGAATGATGGAAAATTAGGCAGGTTGTTTGACAGATTCCGGTCAGTCAAGATAGCGTGCATTGGAGTTTTGAGTGGCCAACGGGGTTTGGAAGTGTTTTCCAAGACCTTGCACAGGCCAACTGGCTGAAACACAGCCGTGAAGAGAACAAGGGGTTTTACCATGCGAACATTCGGTCTCGTCCTCGCGTTGGCAGCATTGCTGCTCACCAATACTGCAGAAGCCGGTCGAAGCTGCTGCAAGCCTGCTAAGTGCAAGCCGGTTAAGTGCAAAGTCCAGAAGTGCAAGCCAGCCCGCGTAAAGTGCTGCAAGCCAGAACCAACCTGCTGCGAAGCTGCTCCAACCTGCTGCAGTGCTCCAGCTCCAACTTGCTGCGAAGCAGCACCTAGCTGTGAATCATCATGTGGTAGCAGCTGCGGATCATCTTGCGGCACACCAAGCTGTGAATCATCATGTGGCGCCAGCACTGGATGTGCAAGCGGGGCTTGCGGAACAGCTGCACCAGCTGCCGCTCCAGCAGCAGCAGCTCCAGCTGCCGTTGATGCACCTGCACCTCCAGCTGAAGCAGCTCCGGCTGCTCCAGCAGCACCAGCACCAGCCAAGTAATTCGGACCAGCTTTGGTTCGTAGAATCATCGTTTTCGGATCGCCAGCCTCCTGTTCACACAAGGTTCTGGACGCTGGCGAATGCGGATCTCAGAGAGATCTCCGCATTGGGGCTTAAAGGTCCCTTGTAAGCATGTTTCTACATTAATGACCAATGGCTCAACGTTGAAACGGCAGGGATGCCGTTTTTTCATGCGCAGACGCTTGTCTTGACAAGTGTCGTCGAAACGTCCATGCTTTCCGTATGTCATCGTCAGCCAAGCCGAAGAGTGGAAAGCGATTCGATTCCCCGGAGCAGGAAACCTTCCTGAACCTCTGGAGAACCTATGACTGCCTGAAAGCTCTGGAAGACGAACTGTTTAGCAGCTACCAATTGTCTGCTCAGCAATACAACGCACTGCGTTTATTGAGATCTGTACACCCGGCTTCGATGCAAACATTGGCACTTGGCAAGCGGCTGATCTCCCGCGGGCCGGATACCACGAGAATGCTCGATCGTCTGGAACAGCGCCAATTGATCGTCCGTGAACGGCGGAGTGAAAACCGCCGAGTCGTTGAGATCGCTATCACAACACAGGGCCTCGCGCTCCTGGATGAAATGACAAAGACCGTTCGAGAAATGCACGAACGGCAACTTGGACACTTAAGTCGTACCGAACAGCAGGATCTCATCACGCTGCTGAAACGGATTCGTGAACCTCATGAAGATGCCAGTTGTGACTGGTTGGACGAATAACACGAGAGGGCGAACACCATGAAAACCTCATTCCTGACAATTCTGGGCATCTATGCAGTCAGTGCTGCAGCATTGGCTGAGGACTGGCCACACTGGCGCGGTCCTCATCATGATGGCCAGTCGTTTGAAACCAATCTGCCGGACAAATGGTCTCCCAAAGGCGAAAACCTGCTTTGGCGCAAGGAGGAATTTGCCAGCCGCTCCTCACCAGTCGTGATGAATGATCGCGTGTATCTTGTGTGCCGAGCGTTCCCGGAGACAGAAAAAGAAGGCGAAAAGACGGTTTGCCTGGACGCAAAAACAGGCGAGCTGATCTGGGAGAGCATTCACAACATTTATCTGTCCGACGCTCCAGCAGAGCGTGTTGGATGGTCCAGTGTTGTTGCTGATCCTGCGAGTGACACCGTGTTCATTTTAGGACTCGGTTGTGTTTTCCAGTGTCTCGATGGCAAGACCGGAAAATCGCTATGGGAACACTCCATGAGCGAAGAATACGGGATGCTTTCGACCTACGGTGGTCGAACCAACTTTCCCGTTGTCTTTGAGGATCTGGTCATCATCAGCGGAGTCATGACGGGCTGGGGAGAAACCGCTGTTCCCGCTCATCGCTTCGTGGCATTTGATAAAAAGACAGGCGTCGCTCAGTGGCTCAAGAGCACCAAACTGCGCCCGGAAGATACCACTTACAGCACCCCTGTCCTAACAACATTCAAAGGTCAGGCTGCAATGGTCGTCGGTGCTGGTGATGGAGCGTTTTACGCCATCCAGCCCCGTACTGGAAAAACGATCTGGAAGTATCAGGCGTCAACTCGAGGTCTGAACACGAGCGCATTAATCGACGAAAATGGAATCGTTTACTGCGGACATGCAGAGCAAAACGCCAACGACACAACGACTCTGGGTGCGATCTTTGCCTTTGACGGAAATGTCGAAGGCGAAATCACCGAAGACAAACTTTTGTGGAAGATCCCCAAACGAGCGGTCGGCCGAAACTGTGCCGTCAAACTTGGCGACCGTGTTTACTACATCGAAGACGGTGCCACGCTGGTGATTGTAAATGCAAAGACCGGTGAGCTGGTCGGCCAGAAAAAGCTTGGTCGTATTATGTTCGGCAGTCCAATGGTGGCCGATGGCAAGATCTATGTCGCAGAGAATACTGGTCGGTTCTACGTCTTGAAGCCGAGTGAAAAAGGTGTAGACGTCGTGAGCGAAGCCCGACTCGGTCAGGGTGAAGAAGTCTTTGGTTCACCAGTGGTGTCCAATGGACGAATCTTTCTCCCGTCGATTGAGGCTCTGTACTGCATCGGAAAGCCTGACGCATCGGCAACAAAACCGACACGTTCGAAACTTGCAGACGAAACATCAGCTACCAGCGACAAGAAGGTGGCTCAGATTCTGCTCACGCCAGCTGAACTGTTGATTGGAACCGGCGAAAAGGCCAGCCTCCAGGTCAAAGGATACAACAAGAGTGGCCAGTTCGTGCAACTCATGAAGGATGCCACGATCACTGCCGAGGGCGGCGGTTCGGTTTCAAAAGATGGCTCCTATACAGCCCCGGCTTCTGGCCATTCTGCGGTCGTCCTGACTGCAAAGTCAGGCGAAATGACGGCCACGGCAAGAATTCGAGTGGTCCCGCCGCTTCCATGGAAATTTGATTTTTCTAATGACAAAGTCCCGGCAACCTGGATTGGTGCTGATTATCGCCATAAACCCGCACCATTGGATGGTGAAAAAGGCCTTGTCAAGATCAGCACAATTCCAAAGGGAACTCGTAGTCAGTCATGGATGGGCTGGACAAATCTGCATGACTACACGATTCAGGCGGACTTCAAAGCCACCGAAAAGAACGGACGCCTTCCTGATCTTGGTTTGATCAATCAGCGATACACCATGGACCTGCAGGGTTCACAGCGGCTTCAGATTCGCTCGTGGGTTGCACGTCTTGAGCTTCGGTTTGCGAAGACGATCGATATGCAGTGGTCGGCCGACACCTGGTACACGATGAAGTTTCAAAGTGAAATGAAGGACGGTAAAGTCATACTGCGTGGCAAAGTCTGGCGACGTGAAGAAGCAGAGCCCGCAGAGTGGCAAATCGAAGCGGCCGATGCGACTCCGAATCTGAGTGGAAGTCCGGGGCTCTTTGGAAACGCAACGGATGCAGAATTCTTCGTCGATAATGTTCAGGTCATGTCGAACAACTAATTGCTAATCTTCGGGCGGCATAAATTGAGGCCGGGCGTTCGCGGGATACCTTTAGAAGTAAGCCTCAATCGTGACCGCGCACAGAATAAGTTGACTAACATCGGTGCAGACGAATAAAGCTCTGCAACTGGCGAAGCAGGTCTTCCGGAAAAGCGAAAGTGCTATTCGTGGCCAGACTTCGACTCGCCTGATTCTTACTTCAATCCATAAGGAACTGTTCCATGTTGAAATTCAGAATCTGCCTAAACGTCGCATTGTGTCTGACAGTTGCGGCGGCAGCACAGAATACGGCCGTGTCCGGAGAGAACCCCACTGAAACAGCCCTCAGCAAGATTGCGAAGATGAAAGTGGGGCCAAAGGACTGGCCGCAATGGGGCGGCAGCTACTCCCGCAACAATACTCCGGAAGGCAAAAACATCCCGACAACATGGGATGTTAGCAGCGGTGAAAACATCGCGTGGTCAATGCCACTCGGATCAGAAACCTACGGTAATCCTGTCGTGGCAAACGGCAAGGTCTTCATCGGAACGAATAATGGTAACGGCTACATCAAGCGTTACCCAAGCTCGATCGACCTCGGGTGCCTTATCTGCATTGATGAAAAGTCTGGTGAGTTCCTTTGGCAGCACTCCAATGAAAAGCTTTCCACCGGCCGCGTTAACGATTGGCCTCATCAGGGCATTTGCTGTTCTCCTTACGTTGAAGGCGACCGTGCGTGGTACGTCAGCAGTCGCGGACAAGTAGTCTGCCTCGATACAGAAGGCTTTCGTGATGGAGAAAACGACGGTACGGTGACCGATGAGAAGGTTCAGGAGAAGGACGAGGCTGACGTGGTCTGGTCTCTCGATATGATGAAAGACCTGAAAGTTTCCCAGCACAACATGTGCAGTTGCTCAGTAACCTGCGTCGGCGACCTTTTGTTTGTCAATACAGCCAACGGTGTTGACGAAGGCCACATTACAATTCCCGAAGAGAAAGCTCCCAGCTTTGTCTGCGTGAATCGTGAAACAGGAAAAGTCCTTTGGACAGACAACTCCCCTGGCGCAAATGTATTGCATGGTCAGTGGTCATCTCCAGCTTTTGGTGTTTTTGACGGAGTTGCTCAGGTCCTGTTTGGCGCCGGTGACGGCTATCTGTACAGCTTTGCCGCAGAAGGCAAAGACGGAAATGCAGAGATACTGTGGAAGTTTGACTGCAATCCAAAGGAGTCCATCTATCTGCTTGGCGGTCGGGCCACTCGAAACCATCTGATTGCTACGCCTGTCGTCTATGACGGCCTCGTCTATATCGGCGTTGGCGAAGATCCTGAACATGGCGAAGGTCAGGGACATCTGTGGTGCATCGACCCGAAGAAGCGCGGGGACGTGAGCCCAACCCTGGTCTTTAATTCCAAGGACCCGAAAACCCCGATTACTCATAAACGACTTCAGGCCCTGGATGACAAGGCCGGGGACTTTGAACGTGAGAACCCGAACTCTGCCGCAGTTTGGCACTACACCGGAACTGACTCGTCGGTCTTCGAAAGCACAATGCACCGTACTTGCGGCACCGTGGCGATCAAGAATGACCTGCTGTTCGTCGCAGACTTCAGTGGATTGTTTCACTGCCTGAATGCAAAGACCGGTGAACCTCACTGGACTTACGACATGTTCGCGGCCTCATGGGCCTCTCCACTGATCGTCGAGGATCGGGTCTACATCGGCGACGAAGACGGCGACATCGCCATCTTCAAACTGTCAGCAGAAATGGAAAAACTCGGCGAAGAGATTAACATGGGCTCATCCGTCTACACGACACCTGTCGTTGCTAATGACACCATGTTCATCGCCAATCGCAACCGCATCTACGCCATTAAAGAAGGCGCAAAGAGCGAACCTGCAAAATAGTCCAGCTGTGCACCTCACTGAAAAGCTTAGACCCCGTGTCAGATCATTCTGAGCGGGGTCTTTTTATTGGGGAAGTTCGGATGGAACTTCCGCTGGTAACTTCGCAGGATCAAGTTGATCAACAAGTCCGGACAAATCCTGGTGTTTGCATAGCTCACGATACTCTGCAGAAGATCTGAGCCGTTTCAGGATAGACGGCTTCAGGAAGACATTGTCTGCATGGGCTTTATTGATAAACAGCGTGGCGACTGCAACAACAGAGCTGACCTGTTCGGTGTCAGAATTGTTTTTCACCATCGCTCCGCACGAGCGAATCTGATCGGGTAAGGAAGGACAGTGAACAGTCCCGTTCGCCTCGACCTTTAGCTCAGAAAGCGTTCTTGAGTCCTTACAGAGCCCCATGCAAAGGAACCGAATAGAACGGTGTCGCGAGGCTGGATTCAAGCGAATAGCCTCATCAAAGTATCTCATTGCCCCCGCATAGTCCTGCTGCCCGAAGAGCAAACGCCCCCTGGCCCAGTTGACTTCTTCCTGAGACCGCAGAAGACTAACTTCGCCGGGATACGACTTCATCGCATCTGTGACAGTGTTTTCAGCTTCTTCAAGTTGCTGCCTCGCCAATCTATAGTCACCTTTTTCCGCCAGGATATCTCCGCGTTCAATCAACGCATTTAGAATTGTGACCTTCCCGGTAGGCCGATAGGGTGATCTTTCAGCGATGCGATTGAGAATCGGCAAATGCCGAGCCATGTGTGCGCTGGCTCCCTGCAAGTCCCCCAAACCATCATAAAAATTGGCGAGCTGCAAATGATATTCAGCAATGATGTCCCAATCAGGTGAAGACTCGGGAAGGTCTTCTTCAAGCTCCTGAAGAAAAGCTGACGCAACATCCGTGAACTCTTTCGCCCTGAGTTTTTCATCCCCCCAGATCTTCAGCTTCACAAGTCCGCACTTCGACTGCAGAATCGATTGTGCATGAATCCTTTCGAACCTCACTCTGGACTTCGCCTCGGCGGCCGCAAGCCCGTTCTGCAATTCAGTCTCAGCGTCCGCCAGTTGGCCTCGGTCGGCAAGCAGCATCGCAAGATCATACGGCAGACTGTGAATCTCCCAGGACTGCGCCGCCGTTTCCGGATAACTGACAGCAAACAATTCCGCGTGGTGTTTAGCCTTACGCAAAGTCGCCTCGGACTCTTCAAACTGACCGTACGTGTATTGAAGCATCGCCAGCAGCCGATCAGCCTTCAGCAGTTGCCGATAGCTCTGCGCGCCATCAACCGTACCGATGATCATCTTTTCGAATAATGCAACTGCATTCTTAAGGTCCTTCTCAGCCAGTCTCAGATGTCCCATGCGAGCGTGGATCGCACCGCGACGAATTTGCATGCCACCGAGAACACCACGAAACTCGTCACTTAAGGGGTATGCCTCTGCAAGCTTGCCAGCAAGTTCCACGGCTTCGGTCATTTCTTCAATCGCTTGATGATTCCGCTCAAAGAACTCATGTGCGTACGATCGATCGTAACATGCCCACGTAAAGCCTTCGCTAAATCTGCGGTTGTCGGGAAACTTCGCAACTAGTACACGGTATAGCGCCAGAGCCTGATGCGAATAGTCTTCCTGTCCAGCAATATCGCCCAGTTGCTGACAAGCATCACTCATCGCTCGGTAGGATTCCGCGAGTCTGGCCAGTGTCTCGTGCGATTCGGGATCGGAAGCTCGTCGCTTTTCAAGAACATCCTTCGACTGTCCAAAGGAAACAAGCGCCTCCTCCATTCGCCCTGCGGCAATCTGAATGCCACCAAGCAGTTGCTTGAGATTCGCAAAGGCCTCCCAGGCAACAGGATCAGACGCCCCTGCCTCTTTGACAAGAACAGGTGCGAGCACTGCGAGTCCCTCATTCGCGGCCTGCTCGGCTGCTGCCAGTTCTCCAAAGTTCTGCATGGAAAGACCGACGTCAACGAGCGTAGAGGCCAGTTGCCGACGGTAATCTGCCTGATCGGTCTCTTCCAGGAGTTTCTGGTAGATCTTTGCGGCCGCTTCAAATCGAGCTCGAGCCTCCTGTTCTTCGGAGAGTTGCAGTAGAATCGTGCCACTCTGCTGCAGACCTTCGGCGCGTATCACACGACTCTCGATCGAGTCGCCTTTCAGACTGGCGAATGTCTCATACTGCTGCAGAATCTTCTGCAGAAACTCACGATCCGAATCTGTCAGCTCAGCCTGCGATCCTAACTTTTGCGCGACAATATCGTCAAACAGGGTCCTCAAAGCCTGAAGAGCCTGAACATTAGCGGAACGAGAATCCTCCATCGCTAATTCAAGCTTCTCATTGTTCGACTGAAGTTCCTGATTCTTCTGCCCCAGAACGACGGCTCCTGCTGCTCCTGCCAATGAAGCGATCAACACTCCTGTCGCCGAGGCAGCTGCAAGTCCGGGCCGGCGACGAATCCAGCGTCCAAGCCTGACGAATGTCGAATCACGACAGACACTGACAGACTCTCCAGCAAGGTATCGCTCAATATCCTGAGCCATAGAAACAGCCGAGACGTAACGATCTGCCCGACGGATCTCCATCGCATGGCAACAGATGGCCTCCAGAGCAACCGGGATTGCTGGATTCACTTCATGTGCTGAAAACCGCTGCCCCAGCTTCAGTCGATCCAGATGTTCATGAAACGCGCTCTTTCCGATTGAATATGATCCCGTCAGCAACGCAAATAAAGTAGCTCCAAGTGCATATACATCTGACACGACAGTGACGTTTTCTGTGTGCCCGAGCAGTTGTTCGGGGCTGGCAAATGCAGGTGTCCCGAGAACCTGCCCATCATGTGTTTCAAAATAATTGCCGTCAGAAGCATCTGTCACGACCGATGCCGGATCGTCCGAGGTTTCGCCATGAACTTTTGCCAATCCCCAGTCCAATAACAGAACTTCTCCAAATGGTCCCAGAATAATATTGGCTGGCTTGATATCGCGATGAATCACTCCCTGCCCATGTGCGTAGGCAACAATATTGCAAACAGTCACGAGGTTCTGCAGCAACTGACGAAACTCGTGTGAGTCGTAGAAGGAGGCAGGTTTCGAATCCAGAGTCCCGGCATGCAGTGCGTGAATACGAGCCTGCAGCGTTTGACCATCAACAAAGCGCATGACATAACAGGGACGGTCCGTTTGATTCGACTTGAGAGCATGCACAGGAATGATGCCGGGATGGTCAAGACGTCCGGTGACTCTCGCTTCCCGCTCAAACCTGGCAGACTGCTCAGCAGTCAGGTTCTTCCAACGAGGAAACTTGATCGCAACTCTGCGATTTAACACAGGATCGGTAGCTATATAGACACTACCAAGCCCTCCGGAGGCATGCAGCTCTTCAATTCTGTACTCTGACGAAACAAGAACGGTATCAGACGGCTCCAAACGGTGTGACGTTACCTCAGCGCCGCGATCCTGCTCCTGCTGAGTCGAAATCACCCCAAACCGAGATTCAACAGCCGCCAGGGCACGAATGGTCCATTTGAGTTCCTGCAGCAGTTCCGGCGTTTCCGCGCACAGATCTTCCGGAGAAACAGGGATTCCCGCTTCACGATTTTCTTCCCACAGGCAAAGGAGATCGTCAAGTGTCGTCATGTCAAAACGCTAAACTCCACGTTGGCGATGGAGCATTCAAAACGGGTGCAAGTTCACTACAATCTGCAGATCGAAGATCAGGCGTAGAGTCGGCCAAAAATCTCCAAAAATTCTGAGGTGCCGGGACATCTAAATTTCCGAGTCGCCTGACTCACTTAACAGGTCACGGTAAAGCCGAATTCGGACCGTCTTCCATCGCCGCCCCAGGGTTCGCAGGGGAATCGCCAGAAGTTCGGATGTCTCGGACATCGTCAGGCCCTGATACCAAAGCAAATCAAAAAGCAATCGATCGTCTTCCGGCAGACCCTCTACGTACTCATGAAACTCGGTCCACTGACTTAGTTTCTGAGGATCAAAGGTGTCATCATTGTTCGGCACCACGGCCGGACTCAGGGAATCACCAAGAGATGACGCTGTTGATTCGGCCTGGCGATGGGAGTGTCGCTGCCCGAAATGAAATCGCGACAGATCAATCAGCTCACGGCGAATCAGACAGGCGGCGAGACGGAAGTAGTCGACCGACGTTTCCGGCTGATGACTCGAGAGATACTTCCACAGTCGCACAATTGAGTTCTGCAGCAAATCGTCGGTCTCTTCAAAACTACGAACAGCCGGAATGTCACTCAGAATTCGACGCGACAGTAAGCGCAGTCGACGCATGGAGATATCAAGGAGTTCCTGCCGAGCCGCAGTATCTCCGGCTTTGTGACGTTCCAGCCAATGCCGAACCGCCAGCGTCGATTCTGATCCGGAAGGTTCGGGAACGGTAGGCATAACAGCAGGATTCCTGACGACTGCAATCAGGGATAGAGAACTCGGTGCGATCTAACATCCTCTTAAGGCACCCTGCATCTGCGACAAAATCGATCTTTCCGCGTAGAGATCATAATCTTTGGGGAAATCTGGCCGTGGCAACGCCACGGCTTCGATCTGCATGGCAGCCCCAAAGAGTTACGCTCCGAAGCGTTGATTAACATAAGCTTCCCGGATCTCTCCTGACCGCCGTTCTTGAAAGGTGATATCCATTTGCCGATCTATGACGTCACTAATCATTTTGCTGACCTCTGTCGTCTCTGCTGGCGAGATTCTCTCGGCACAGGAGAAGACGCATGTTGAAATCGTAGGATTCAGCGTCGGGAAGAAGGATCCAGAGTCGCAGCTTGGTCAGGGGCTCCCTATGACGAAGCAGCCTGGACTGGAAACAGAAATTTTCTTCAGACTCCCAGGAAGAACCATCCTGTCAATCGACGAAAAACAGTCAAAGATTACCGTGACGACAAATGAAGGCGACCAGTTGCCGCTGAAGGAACTCTTCGACGGATGTTTTCAGATGACAGTTAATGACAATCCGTCAGAAGGCACGATCACGCTCCGAAGTGCTGAGCTTCCGGCTAAGTCGGCGAGTAATATCCTGAACAACGTCAAGTTTGTTCTCATCACAGGAGCCGACCTTAAGACCGTCGACGTCGATCTGAAACTGGTAGAAGGCACGAAGATTTAATTCGGCCCAGCCCAGCTGAGCGTCAATCAGATTGGTCCGGCATTTGGGGACCCGTTCAAGCAGCAATTCGAACTCAATGGTACCCAACCACTCGATACGATCCAAAACCTCGAATTTCTTGATGACAAGGCTGAGGCGATTGAGAGCGGTTCTGGTAGCTTTGGATTCGGTGAGAACGCGACTTATTCGAAGTCGTGGCGAATCGCAACCAACGCCAAAACGCTGAAGGCTCGCGTGTCCTACTTCAGCAAGACTGAGGGTGTGAACCTGCCCTGCAAACTGACGTTTGGCCTGGGACCCAAACCGTGACTTTTATCCTTTACACTCCCCAGACCATGCCTCGTAGCTCAGAGAGAGTGCGAGGTGATCATTGCGATAAGGATGCATCGGTGGAGAACAACCGGCTTCACGGCTTCGCAACATCCCAAAGATTCAAACGATTACATCGTGGTGCCAATGCAGTGCATGCCTCTTCAAACAAGAATTACGCAGTTTGAGTAGCAGAATTCAATCGCAAGCGGCATGCCCATACAAAGAAAGCTGCCGGGAAGTCGCACGACACGAAGATGCGAAAAAGCATGAACCTGTGGCATGAGACCACGGGCCTGTATTTTCGATTCCGCTGAGCATCGCTCTCGCGAAAAACGCCGCCGGAGTAAATCGACGGGCTGGCGCAACACAAAACCTCGGAATTTTCACTTCCGGCTAAAGCGACATGTCGTCGCAAAAGAGACCGTTTTCTGCGACCTGCCGAAAACGGGGGCGCCCGCCAATGACTAGCCCTTGCGATGTCGAATTTTGGCGCGCATACGGCGCTTCTTGCGACCAATTTTTCGTCGACCTTTGCCCGTCTTCTTCGTACCCATGAGCCAATAATCTCCGGACTTCGAACTTGAATGCCACTTCGGAAGGGGCGAAGAATAGCAATCCCTGGCAATTCATTCAAATCACGATCGCTGCCGTTCTTTCGACAAAGAGAAACCCGCAACTTTGACATCTTCTAACCGGCAGCGAAATTCGGAGAATCAGCATGGCAAGGGATTGCGGGCCGACGTACACCTGCGTTGTCAATGTTTTTGTGACTTTCAGCCAGAATTGACACGAGGTAAGTAGCCAAAAAGGCTTGAAAGAGGAAAGGCCAGCCTGAAACTGCCTGATTGCTGTCAGACAAAATCCAGCTGGCCTCGTCGTTCAAATCGCGATCACCAACAAAAAAGAAGTTATTCTTTAGTGAGGGTGCACGTCTGCGTGATGTTGTAACCCGCACAAAAGCGCATTAACCCCCAGGAAACGTTGGTTGCTGGAACCGACACTGTCGCAGTCGCCGTTGCGGCGGCATTAACAACAGTACAACTCGCGCCCGTTCCCAGACCAACGATGCTCATCTGTCGCAACCCCTCGGACTGCGCCTGAGCCACCGTCCCACCCGGTATGATGAGTTTGCGAGCGGCCTCGTATGAAGCATTCCCTGCGGTTTGACGAGCAAAATTCAGAGCCGTTAACTCCAATCCACCAAGGAACAGAAGGAAGATCAGAGGAGCAACGATCGCAAATTCAACAGTAAGCACCCCCCTGCGGCCCGGGACCAAACTCTGAGGGCAGTGAATCTTGTTTCTTAGGTTCTTCATGATGATCTCTTGATTTCTTGAGTCCGGGGTAGTCAGTCTGTCAGTACGATCGGAAGCTGCTTGGCAAGGTCACGAAAGGCCTGCTGCAATTGAGCAGCATTTTGAGTCGCGTAGTACTGGCCTCCCGTAATACTGGCCACTTGCGTCAGAGTCGCCTGGGTTGATGTCATCATGCTCACACAGTGAACGGTTACCCCGGCCGCAGCAGCGTCCTGTGCAGCAAGAACCGGGTCTCGCCCATCATTCCACTGACCGTCAGTCAACAGAATGATGACCTTGTTGGAAAGAGCGCGACCATTGGCACCCGTCAGCACGGAGACAGCTCTGTCAAGACCTGCCGAAAGAGTTGTGCCACCACCAATGGCACTATTGGAACGAGTCGCAATAACGTTCTCAATTGCCGTTCGATTAGTTGACCAGACAAAAGAGCCCGCCGCCGGCAGGTTGTGATCTGTGTCCACAAGCGTGTAGCTCGTGTATGGATGATACGGAAGCGTCATGGCACTGCTCCAGGTGACAAGGGCTGTACGCGGCGGGTACTGAAACTGTCCGGCTTCATCAAGAAAGATATTGACTGCACTTCTCATGATAGCCCACCGGCTGGCGGTGGTCTGTGGAGGCGAACAGTAGTTCCGATACATCGAATTCGGATAAAAACCCGACGAGTACAGTAACGGATTTGGCGATGGGTAGGACCAGTCATTTCCAGTCATATCGAACATCATCGAACCAGAACGGTCGATGCACAGGCAGACTTCCACCTCCTGCTGTCCTGCGGTTGCCTGAGCTGCAGTCGAAAACGGAGCATGTCCAAGTGCCGGAGCAAAGAACATATTCATGGCTGGTGTCACCCCGCCGTTGCCAATTTTCGCGTTCACTCGAACTGAGTTGAACGGCGTGGCATTCGCAGTGAATGTCCAGGTTCCGTTCGTCTGCCCGGTGACTCGGCCAAGCGTTACGTCATTCGTGGTAATTGCATAGGTACGACCACCAACTTTGTTGAGCCCGGCATATTGAACTGCCGCAGCCTTGGCCGCATTCCCATCCTGCGTTCGGGCCAGCGCTTCTGCACCGGCCTTTGCCGCAGCATCGGTCGCCGTTCGCAACTCTGTTCGAATGAGCTGCATGTAGGCAAAGTCGACGGTCATTGCCGCCACCAGCACAAAGGTGAATAACATCGCGGCAATTAACACATGGGCCGCTCCATGTCGCTGATCTTCAGTGCGACGCTGAAATCGAAACAAACGTTTCATACCCAAACCCTTTCATCACAGCTCACATTCGACGGACTCACGCAGCCGCCGCGAACTTCTAAATTGGAAATTTCACTACAGCCGAACCATCACCACAGTTGTGCTGAGTGTCTTCCCGGTCATGAACTGCATCGGACCATAAGACAGATTCGACGCGGGTGCTGACAAGGTCACTGTCACCTGAGTTCCACGTGCTGTTGCAGTCGTCACGGTTGGAGAAAACGTCAGCGTATAGGTACTGACTTTGCGAACAGTCATGATCTCCTGGCAACGAGTTCGAGCCAACGCTTCGTTCGTTCCAGGACGAGTAATCACCTTGGCAGCTTCGTATGCTGCCATGTTCATGGACTGCCGCAGGAATACAGCGTTTGCCATTTCCATCGCGCCAAAGACAAGCGTAATCAGCAATGGCAGAGAAACGGCCATCTCAAGAACCGCAGTGCCGCTTCGCCTCAAGACTCCACGCTTACTCACGTGGAGACAGGAAACTTCGCTTTGCAGAGTTGTATTGATCTTTTTCACGGGAAAAACTCTGACTGGAGTCAGGAAAACAGAAACCACCATGTGATCTGTAGGTCGAAATCCGCCCCACCATGACAAGTTCCTGCCGTAACAATCAGCGAAATCCCTCCAGCCGTACGAACATGACGGATATCAACAGCGTGAGGATCATTCAGAACTCAACGACGTGTTGTTCTCCGGCATCACCCCTTACACGAACAAATCGATTTGAATGCTTTTTGCATCTCAACCGTGCTGAAACCTGACCACAGGACGAAAAAAAAACCTGCCCCGGAGAAGGACAGGCTTTTGAATCAGGATCTGGTTACGCAGGATCGATGTCACCACCGCCTAAGCATCCAAAAACGCCGACAATGTGCTTCGTCAACTATTCCTCTTCCTTCGCCCACAAATGAGCTGTCAACGCATCTGGTGCTGAAACAATTTCTTCTGATCGGAAATAGGTTGCGATCTCTTTCGAGGCTGCATCGGGACCATCGCTGCCATGGATCAGATTCATCTGGCGACTTGCTCCCAGATCACCACGGATCGTTCCCGGTGCCGACTCACGCGCATTCGTCTTGCCCATGAGCGTTCTCATGACAGTAATGGCTTCCGGACCTTCAACAACCATCGCCACAACCGGGCCTGACGTAATGAATGCTTCCAGTTCGTTGTAAAAGGACTTGGCGACATGCTCGGCATAGTGCTGCTTGCTCAGTTCTGGAGTGACCTGCAACATCTTCATCCCGACGATGCTCAGGCCCTTGTCCTCAATTCGCGAAACAATCCGCCCAATCAGACGTCGCTGCACACCGTCTGGCTTCACAAGTATCAGAGTTCGCTCAAGCGCCATTTCAAGAACCTTTAAGATCAAATGAGTGGGTTAACAAATCGACTGCACCACGCAGATTTTCAGCAGCAGCCACGAAAAAATCGGTACAGCATCCGAAACATCAGGCAGGAGTACCCTGCATCATTTCAAGAAACTCAGTGAACAGGTAATGACTGTCATGAGGTCCAGCGGCCGCTTCCGGATGATACTGAACACCAAAAGCGTGATGGACCTTATGGCGAATCCCCTCAACTGTCTGATCGTTGAGATTCACGTGGGTTACTTCAACATCGTCCGGCAGAGTGGCTGCATCGACAGCAAAGCCATGGTTCTGTGATGTAATTTCCACTTTTCCGGTTCGACGGTTCAGCACCGGCTGATTGGCTCCGCGATGCCCAAACCGAAGCTTGTACGTCTTGCCTCCGAAGGCCAGACCCAATAACTGCAGCCCAAGGCAGATCCCGAATACAGGCTTCTTACCCAGCAGACCCTGAATAGTTTCAATCGCGTAAGTCAATGGCTCCGGATCTCCCGGACCATTCGACAAAAACACTCCATCCGGATTAAGGGCCAGAATCTGCTCGGCCGTTGCCGTTCCCGGCACCACGGTCACTCGACATCCCACGTCGCGAAGATAACGGGCGATGTTCCACTTCATTCCGTAATCAATCGCGACGACGTGCGGACCATCCGTTCGCTCAGCACCGGACACATAGTCCGACGGCCTGCCAAGCTCACTGAGCGGTGCATCCCAACCACACGACTCCTGAGGCATCACTTCCTGAACAAGGTCGCGGCCCACCAGGCCAGGAGCCTCCTGAACCTTTTTCAACAAAGAAGCGTCGTCCAGATCCACGGTCGACAAAACACCTTTCATGGCACCCTGTGTCCGGATCTGACGAACCAATGATCGTGTATCAATGCCCTGAATCCCTACGATCCCGTTTCGCTTGAGATAGCTGTCCAATGATTCCGAGGATCGATAGTTACTGGGAATCTCGCATAACTCTTTGACGACAAAACCTTTAAGGAACAGTCCCCTGCTCTCAACGTCCTCCTGATTGACTCCATAGTTTCCAATCAGTGGATAGGTCATCGTGACAATCTGACCGCTGTAGGAGGGATCTGTCAAAATCTCCTGATACCCGGTCATACTCGTATTGAATACAACTTCCCCGTGCACTTCGCCGTCTGCACCAAAGGCTGTTCCGGTATAGATTTTCCCGTTCGCCAGTACCAGCTTTGCAGGACGACTTGCCATGCCAAAATTCTCCCAGGGTCCGCGCGTAGAACGACCGCAGTTGAAAAACACGTTTGTTTGTGAAATCTACCAAGCGATCGGAGGAGCTTAAAGCTGTCGACCGGCTGGACCCTGAGTTTCGCAAATTTCGTAGTACGGTTATTCTTCCACCTCAGACAACTGAGAGCCTCGAATCCTGGTCCCCTGCATACCCGCAGTGCCCTGCCCGCCCCAGGAGATTCCTGCCTAATCTGTCCTGAATGACTCGGGCAATCCCGTCGCCAGCAAAAGAACATGACCGTACCCGTCGTAACCAGATTCGCTCCCAGTCCGACAGGCCTGCTCCACACTGGCCACGCATTTTCAGCCTTATTCGCCTATGAATCCGCCAGGAGATCTGAAGGACAGTTTATCCTCAGGATCGAGGATCTCGATTTCACTCGATGTCGGCCGGAATTCGAAACCGCCATTGAAGAGGGCCTGGACTGGCTGGGGATCACCTGGGAACTCCCAGTCCGTCGACAGTCAGATCACCTATCAGATTTCGCAGCAGCGGCTGATTCCCTGCAACAACAAGGTCTGCTCTATCCCTGCTTCTGCACTCGAAAAGACATCCAGCAGGAAATCAACGCCGCCGGAGGCGCTCCACATGGCCCCGATGGCCCCGTTTATCCCGGAACTTGTAAACACCTTTCCCCCGCAGAACGTGACGACCGCATCGCCTCAGGACAGTCATTTGCTCTCAGACTGAATCTTGAAAAAGCGATCAGGATCACAGGCTCTGACCTGAAATGGCGAGACCTCGCAAAAGGCTGGCAGACGGCGAGGCCGGAGATCTTCGGGGATATCGTTCTGATCCGGAAAGATATTGGATCGAGCTATCATCTGGCGGTCGTTCATGATGATGCGCTTCAAGGTGTTACTCGTGTGACACGCGGAATGGATCTCTTCAGCGCGACTCACATCCAAAGAGTTCTACAGTCACTCCTGGTCCTGCCGACTCCCGAATACCATCATCATCAACTCATCTGCGATAACAATGGGAAACGTCTCGCCAAACGGGACGATGCTGAAAGCCTGCGATCGATACGAGATCGTGGAATTACGGCCGAAGAACTGCGTGCGAAGCTCTTCGCAGACATGCCGTACAAGTAAACACACTGATGGACAGCCATAGCCAAGGCTGAGTCAATTCATAGCCTGAGAAAAATTCGGTTGCGATAAAGGTAGTACAGAAATAGCCATTTGGCCCCCATACTTCCC
>CAIXQV010000598.1 GCA_903921605.1 uncultured Planctomycetaceae bacterium
CTCGATGCTGTCTCGCGACGGCATCTCCCGTGCAGCAGAGTCGGACGATCATCGCAACGCCGCTGCGCAAGCGATCGCAGAGAACGTTCGTGAGCAATTTGCTCCTAAAGCAAAAAGCGTCATATGGTTCTTTATGCTGGGTGGTACCAGTCATCTCGAGAGCTTTGATCCGAAGCCTGCCATCGACAAGTATTCCGGGCTGACAATTGATGAGTCGCCGTTTCGCTCGTCCGTGCTCGACTCACCTTACTATCGCAAGAACGTCAGAGACTTTGCCGGCACACCTCGCGCGCTGATGGCTCAGCTTTATCCCACGCAGATTGGCTTTCGTCGCCGAGGTCAAAGTGGAATCGAGGTCAGTGACTGGTGGCCTCATGTGGGTGACTGCATTGATGACATCGCGGTTGTTCGGTCAATGTGGACCACAGACAACGACCATGCGGCTCAACTGCAGTTTCATACAGGGCGACATATCTTCGACGGTTTTCATCCCTCAATTGGATCGTGGGTTCACTACGGGCTGGGCTCTCTCAACGACAACCTGCCGCAGTTTGTGGTGATGGGAGGCGGTCCCGGTGACTGTTGCGGTGGCGTCGGAGCGCACACTGCCAGTTATCTGGGCCCGGAACATTCGGGCGTCAATATGGTGCTGGATCCTGCAAACCCGCTGCCATTTGGGACTCCGGGAGCCAGCGTGTCATTGGCTGAGCGACGCGATCAACTTGATCTGCTGAATGAACTGAACGGGATTGCCGGTGCACAGTATCCCGATGATCCGGCGATGCGGGCGCGCATTCGCAGCTATGAACTGGCGTTTCGGATGCAGATGTCGGTGCCCGAGGTTGTTCGGCTCAGCGATGAAACACAACACACGCAGGAACTGTACGGTCTGAATGAACCTTCAACGGAGCGCGTCGGACGATTCAGTCTTGCGGCGAGGAGACTGGTGGAACGTGGTGTAAGGTTCGTGCAAATTTACGATGACGGCTGGGATGCTCACAGCGAGCTGATCAAGAACCATTCGACACGATGTAAAGCTGTCGATAAACCGATCGCTGGCTTGCTGAAGGATCTGAAACAGCGAGGGCTGCTGGAGGAAACTCTGGTTGTCTGGGCGACCGAGTTTGGACGGACTCCGGGAGCAGAGCGATCCGATGGTCGTGACCACCATCCTTATGGATTCTCAGTGTGGATGGCTGGTGGCGGCTTAAAGCGTGGTGTCGTGCACGGTGCGACGGATGAGATCGGGTTTCACGCGGTTGAGCATCGCCATTATGTGACCGACATTCACGCGACGTTGCTGCATCAACTCGGTCTGGACAGTCATCGTCTCGAGTTCCCCGGACAGAAGCGTCTGGAGATTGATTTCGGTACCCCTATTCACGACATCATCGCATGACACAAGGGCACGGCCCTTGACGCGGGTGGCCTGACGGCCCGATACCAAAGGAGCCGCTCACGTCGTTCTCTTTCGGTGTGAGAGATGAGAGTTACTCTACTCTATTTATTACGTGCGACAGAGCGCCGAGAAAAGAGGGCGAAGCAATCGCCGTTGCAAACAACAACTCTTGCAGAGCGCTGAATGGTGTTGTCGGGTGGCACAGAACCTACAGGCTCGATTCCAGCCACTGCTTCAGACCTTCTTCACCGCCGAAACCTCTCTTCTGAGCGATGATCTGGCCATCTTTGAAGATCATGATTTGCGGAATCCCATTGCCAGATCCGTAGTGCGTAAACAGCTCGGGGCGTTTATCGATATCGATCTTCAGGAACTTCGCGCGGGCTGAGAATCGAGGCTCAAGGTCGTCAATGGCTGCGTCCATTCCGCGACAAGGACCACACCAGTCGGCTCCAAACTTCACAACCACAGGATGACTGTTTTCCAGCACCGCCTGCCGAAACCAGGGATCATTGATGGGTTCAGGCTGACGTACGCCACCGCCAGCAAGGACGAACAACACTGCCAAAACGACGCCAACGCCAATAGTGATGTTTCGGTTGAGCGTATCCATGGTGCATGGCCTTCAGCTTCGATGGACTTCAGGGAGAGCGAACTACCAAAAGCCTGGCATATGCTCCAAAGACCGATTGGGATTGAGCCGGGAATCCGCGGTCCCGTCAGACATGCGACAACGACTGTAATTGATGTAGCGATTAAGCCGGCGAACAGAAACAAACATCTTGCTCGTCCCATGGCCTTGAGCCTGAGGCGCTAGCCGATTCTTCTGTCGATTCGGCTAGCGCCTCAGGCTCAGAGTTCTTGCTTCCGGCTGCCTCAAAACCGAAACGGGTGCCGAAGTCTGAGACCTCGGCACCCGCGAGTGGTTTCATGGTCAGGTCACCCGACTGACCATGAAGGACATTATCGATTGGCGATTCTGTTGTTGTCGCCTTGATCGCGGCCTTAGTTGTCGTAGTCAACCACGATCATGCCATTCTTTGATTTGATGTCGACTTCATACGTTCCAAAATCCATCGTCACTCGTGTATGGCAAGGTGAGATGTGGATGCATCGAGGAGGGCATGGAGGCACACAAACCTGAACGAAGACTATTCTTTCCACGACGTCATGTTCACACATTCTGGGGTCTCGAACGGCAACGACGACTGGCACAGCGTTCGGAGCAATGTTGCACTCATCTTCTACTCGGACGCACGTTGCCAAAGGTACCTGGCAGTCAACGATCTCTCCAATCTGATGAGGAAACGCGGGAGCTGTCTGATAGCCGGGAGCTACTGGGTAGCCAGGATTCACCGGATACGACTGAACTGGTGGCAGTTCCTGAACAGGTGGCAAAGGCTGAACTGTATCCTGTGATGGAAAGTAGATGGGTTGGCCATAAGCCGGATTCTGATTCGAGCTTACTCGAAAGCTGATATGAGCACCGGAGCGGCTGGAGTAGTGACTGCGACCTGATCGGCCGTAACTTTCGTCTCTCAGGTTCACTCGATTCTGATCAACGTCACCGTGTCCATGGCGACCATAACTTCCCTGGTTCTGTGAGTAACCCAGATAATTCATGTCGCGGTCAGCCACGTGTATATTGCGTTTGTAGACGTCTCGTCCAGTCATTTCATGGCCACGATATCCGGAACCATGCATGTCATGTCCATCATGATCATGGTGCCCAACTGGCTGAATCGCTGGTGGAGCGTTGCGATGATGCGAGTTTCCGTTCAGGGCATTTAAGAAATCGACCAGGTCATTTGCTCTGGTCGTTGAGTTTGTTAACAACAGCAGGCCCATTAATCCCAGGCCGCGAATTACGGATGTCTTCATTGCAGTGTCCTTCCGTCTTGAGCAGGGGTGACTTGGATGTTGGCATCAGTTCATTGATGCCGTTCTTCTGATAATTCATTTCCCGTGCCAATCTCCGGTTCGACGGATTCCGAACGAAAACAGGCGTGTTTTACGACTTTGCCTCAAGCTGACTGATCGCTCGCTGTCATCACTTGTGCTCAGAACATGTCAGAATGATGACACTCCTTTGGCCGAATGTTGGCTCGACCGTTTACCGCCCAGCCGGAGGCGCCCGCCAACTCAAAAGCCGGCGCCTCCGGCTGGGCGGTAAACAGAAGTGCGCAGGATGCGACTCAATTCATAAACCGCGACCGTCTCGGGCTCAATGTGTCAGCCTGTTCGTGATCCGGAAACGCGGCGTCTCACTGCGTTGCTTTCCCGAGCCGGGTTCTGCAAGATTCCTCCCTCCACTTTTCTGCCGAACTGCTTTGAGACACTGACCATGATGTCCCGCCATCTTTCTGTCCAATTTGCTCTGTGTTCTGTAATAGCATCTTTGTCCACGCTGAGTCAGGCTGCAGACCAACACGTCATCGTCCCGGGCTACGAACGCTTTCGAGCAGAGAAGCTGACAAGCGTTGAAGCAGGATCACTCCTGATCTCGGAGCTGAACTGTCAGTCATGCCATGGAAAACTTCTTGATCGACCCGTGCCACCTCGACTAGCGCCCATCCTGACACAGGTTGGCGAACGGTCCAGTGCGGAGTATCTGAAACGGTTCCTGGCAGATCCTCAGGCGGAGAAGCCTGGTTCTGCGATGCCACGTCTCACACATTTGAAGACGGATCCAGCGACCGTTGATGCGCTCACGGCGTTCCTGACTCAGGGTTCGGCATGGCGAGCCACTGCGGTTGGCGTCGATGCTGTCCGCCGAGGTGAAGAGCTGTTTCACAAAGTGGGTTGTGCAGCATGTCATTCAGATCGTCGAGACAACGCTGTTATCGACCAGATTCGCCGGGGGATCTCAGCCGGGCAGGCCACTGAAGAGGACGAAGAAGACACTGAGGATAAGCCGGTGACAAAGTGGACTCGTCCCGCTTTCGCGATGCCTTTAGGAAAGCTGGAACAGAAATACAGCCTCTCCAGTCTGATCAACTTTCTGAGAGATCCCCATGCCGTTCGTCCATCGGGTCGAATGCCAGCATTGAATCTGACTCCGGAAGAAGCTCGCGACATCGCTAGCTATCTGCTGAAGGACGTCGACGTCGAACCGAATATCAACTTCGAGTACTTTGAAGGTGACTGGCAGAAGGTTCCGGATTTCACGCAACTGAAAGCTGTCTCATCGGGCAAGACCACTGACTTTTCCGTGGGAGTCTCGCCGAAGGACGAACTGTTTGCTTTGCGATTCAGCGGCTTTGTGCACCTGCCCAAAGACGGACGTTATCGCTTTCATCTGAGTTCTGATGACGGTGCTCGATTGCTGATCAATGGAGAAGTCATTGTTGATAACGATGGAATCCACCCCGGCGGATTTCGCGACGGGGAGGCCGAAGACAAGGCGGGTGCGTATGAACTCGTCGTGGAGTATTTCGAGTACCACGGGCAGGAAGAACTGGCCGTCGAAATTGAAGGCCCGGAGTTGCCTCGCCAGCCTCTTGCAGGACTGGTCACTCTGACAAAGGATCTTCGCGCCGCAGAAACCACAGCCGTGCCAGCGGCTTCTCCGGAGCTGGTTGAGAAAGGTCTACAGGCGTTTCAGTCTCTGGGTTGTGCGGCCTGCCATCAGCATGGCGATGGAGATAAGAAGCTGGCCTGGACCGGGAAAGCTCCGGTGTTCACAGCGATGAAAACATCCGGAGGCTGTCTCGCGGAAAAGCCCGCAGACAACATTCCGGCGTTTGCTCTGACGGAACAGCAGAGAACCGATATCACAGCCGCACTGGAGGCCGCTCGTCAATCACCAGACGCTGGCAAATCACCAAACGATCCTTCTCTGGCCGCTAAAGCCATTCATGACACGTTGCTGACACTGAATTGCTATGCCTGCCACACCCGAGGTTCGCTGGGAGGTGTTTCTGAGCCGATGAATCACCTGTTCGTGGGAAGCATTCCCGAGATGGGCGACGAAGGGCGAATTCCCCCATCCCTGGACGGCGCGGGTGATAAGTTGAATGAGAACTGGCTGAAAACGATTCTGAACGAAGGAGCCAAGGACCGACCTTACATGGCGACTCGTATGCCAAAATTCGGGTCCAGCCAAACCGGATCGCTGGTCACCCTGTTTGCCTCCACAGATGCACTCGGCGAAGACAAGCCGGTCACTTTTCCAGAACCCGAACATCGTATCAAAGCCGATGCCCGTCTGATGATTGGTGATCAGGCGCTGTCCTGCATCAAGTGCCATACGTTCGACAAGTATGCCGCGACTGGAATTCAGTCACTGGATATGACAACGATGACTCGCCGCCTGCGTCGGGAGTGGTTTCATCGGTATCTGCTGGATCCACAGAAGTATCGCAGCGGAACTCGCATGCCGGCTGCCTGGCCGAAGGGACGCTCGGTCGTACCGCATATTCTGAATGGTGATTCGGATGTGCAGATTGAAGCCATCTGGGCCTATCTGCTGGATGGCAAGAACGCCAAGGTGCCCAGCGGATTGCAGCGGGAGGCGATCGAACTCATGCCTGGCGATCGTCCGATCATCTATCGCAACTTTCTGGAAGGCCTGTCTCCTCGAGGCATCGCGGTGGGGTTCGCTGCGAAGGCTCATTTTGCCTGGGACGCGGAACACATGACGCCACGATTGATCTGGCATGGCGCCTTTATTGACGCCTCAAAGCACTGGGTCGATCGTGGTCCCGGCAATCAGGTTCCGCTGGGAGATCATGTGATGACGCTACCCGCCGGGCCGCCTCTGGCTTCGCTGGAATCGCTGGATGGTGCCTGGCCCGATGGAAATCCGCGAGAAAACGGCTTCGCTTTCAAGGGCTACTCTTTGGACAAAGCGGGCGTTCCGACGTTCAAGTATCGCTGGAACGAAACAAACGTGACAGACACTATCCTGCCATTCGAAACCAGTCCGGACAACGGGCTGCAAAGAACCATCACTGTCGCGCCTGCCGGCAAGCTGGAGAATGCGTGGCTGCGAATTGCCAGCGGACAAACCGCTGAGGAGAGCGATGGCGCCGTCATTGTCGATGGCGTTCGCTTTCAGATTGAGGGCAAAGAGCCGATCGTGCGGACGATCAATAATCGCCGGGAGCTGTTAATCCCGATGACGGTCAACGCTGGAGAAACAGCGACGGTCCGGATCATCATGACCTGGTAACTCTCTTGCTCTGGTATTTCAGTTTCCTACAAGTCTCGCCATCGCCCACCGCGTTCAGGTTATCACCATGAAACATATCCTCTTCTCCTGCCTTGCTGCTGTCTTTCTGCAGGCCATTGTTGTTGCTCAGACAACTGTCCCGACCGAGGACGACTATTACCCACTCGCCCGCTTCACGATTCCAAAAGGGATCGTGTTGGAAGCCGGTGCGATTGAACCTCTTCCCGACGGGACGCTGGCTGTTTCAACTCGCCGCGGTGACATCTATCGCGTCACGAATCCTTTGGACGAAGATCCGACCAAAGCCACCTACGAATTGTTTGCTCAGGGCCTTCATGAAGTGCTGGGGCTGACGTTCAAAGACGGCTGGCTCTACGCCACTCAGCGTGGAGAAGTGACTCGGCTGCGTGATACGGATGATGATGGTCTGGCTGATGAAATCGAAACCTTCAGCGACAACTGGGGCATCAACGGTGACTATCACGAGTATGCCTTTGGTTCACCGTTCGACAAGGACGGGAACATGTGGGTCGTGCTGTGTCTGACGGGTTCGTTTGGCAGCGACTGCCCATGGCGAGGCTGGGCGGTCCGGATCGATCCGAACGGAAAAATGATTCCGACGTGCAGCGGAATTCGCTCGCCCGGTGGCATCGCCTTTAACGCCGAAGGCGACGTCTTCTACACAGACAATCAGGGCCCGTGGAATGGCACAAGTAGCCTGAAATGGCTGCGTCCCGGTTCGTTTCAGGGACATCCCGGAGGCAATCGCTGGTTCTCAAAGACCGAAGGCGGGGCGAAGTCGGCTCCGAAGGAACCCGAAAGCGGCAGCCGTATCGTCGTGGAAGCGGACAAGATTCCGGAGTATGAGCCACCCGTCATCCTGTTCCCCTATCAGAAGATGGGCCAAAGCGCGAGTGGGATTGCATGTGATGTGAGCGGTGGAACGTTCGGCCCGTTTAAGAATCAGATGTTCGTGGGCGACGTGACACATAGCACCGTGATGCGATGCTTCATCGAGAAAGTCGATGGGCACTATCAGGGGGCTTGCTTCCCGTTTCGCGAAGGCATCGGCTCAGGCACACTGGCTCTGCGAATGATGGACGATGGTTCGATGTTCGTCGGCGGCACAAATCGTGGCTGGGGCTCCCGCGGCACAAAACCATTCTCGCTCGAACGCCTGCGTTGGACCGGAAAGGTGCCGTTTGAGATTCACGAGATGCGTGCGAAGCCGGACGGTTTCGAGCTGACGTTCACAGAACCTGTTGATCCCGAGATTGCTCGCAAGCCGGACACATGGAAGCTGCAAACCTACTGCTACATCTTTCAGTCGTCATACGGCAGTCCGGAGGTCGATCACACAACGCCGACCGTCAAGGAAGTCGCTGTCGCTGAGGACGGGTTGTCGGTTCGGCTGAAGGTCGACGGCCTGCAGCGCGGTCATGTGCATGAACTTCATGCGGACGCACTGAAGTCAAAAGCCGGAATGCCTCTGCTGCATTCTACCGCGTATTACACGCTGCACTACATCCCAAAGGAATAGGGCTACGCTGCATCTCGCATGATGTCTTCAACCACTTGACGGCGTTTGGACCGGCGGCGGAGTTTATGCATCCAGCGATCTTCGCCATCGTCTGTTTCTTTGA
>CAIXQV010000599.1 GCA_903921605.1 uncultured Planctomycetaceae bacterium
ACGCCGATGTTGTCGAGCCCCAGAAAGCCGCCGCTGAAGACGTGCTTCCCCAGCAAATCTTTGCGATTCACCCACCATGTGAAATTTACCAATAGCTTTTGAAAGGTCCGCGCGAGGAATAAGCGATCGCGGCGTCCCGGCGGTCCGGTCTGTTTGTAAACTCGCCAGCACGCCCAGGCATGAACCGGAGGATTCACGTCGCTGAAGTTCCACTCGTAGGCGGGGATCTGTCCGTTGGCGTGCATGTACCATTCGCGAAGGAACAGGATAAGCTGATCGCGCGCAAACTTACTATCGATATCCGCCATGGGCACCATGTGAAACGCCAGGTCCCATGCGGCGTACCACGGATACTCCCACTTATCCGGCATCGAAATAATGTCTCGATTGAACAAGTGTGGCCATTCGCTGTTGCGAATCGATTTGCGAGACTCAGGAGCTTTCGGAAAGTTCGGATCGCCGTTCAGCCAGTCTTCCACAACATAGTTATAGAACTGTTTGGTCCACATCAGGCCTGAATACGCCTGCCGGAGAACTCGTCGCGATTCAGGCGGCAGACTTGTCGGAATTTTTGCATCGTAAAATGCGTCTGCTTCCGCCTTTCGATGCTCAAACGTCCGAGAAAACCCTTCGCCAAACACAGACTTCGGCGGACTGTTGTAGTCCCATAGTCGAAGCTGCAGCGTCACCTGTTCACCGGCTCGCAGGGTGACTCGATAATGCGCGGCGGCTTTGGTACCGGTACACTTTGGATTCACTGCATCAATGCGTCGACCGATGATGTAGTCGTGGAAACCGTCCTTGAAATACTTGCCTGACAACGACGGATCGTGCAGGTATTTCGGGTTGGACTCGTTCTCCGTGAACAACCACGTCGGAGATTTCCCATCCGGAGCATGGTCGGCTGTGAAGACGAACTTGCCCAGCGTGGCGTGCTCCGCGAGAATTCGCCCGTGTTCATCCAGATGCATGCTGGGCTTCGGCCAGCAGCCTTCATGTTCGCAGCCCCAGGTCCACGTATTGCGAAACCAGAATGTCGGCAGCACATGCAACGAAGCCAGCACAGGGCCTCGATTGGCAATTGTGATGCGGATCAGAACATCATCCGGATCCTCCTTGGCATACTCCGCGAACACATCAAAGTAACGGTTGCGTTCGAAGATTCCGGTGTCGACCAGTTCCAGTTCCGGCAATTGCCGACTGCGATGCTGATTCTCCGCCACCAGCCGCGCGTAGGGATATTCGAGTTGTGGATACTTGTACAACGCCTTCATGTAAGAATGAGTCGGCGTGGAATCCAGATAGTAGTACTCTTCCTTGACGTCTTCGCCGTGATTGCCCTCGTGACCATTAACGCCAAAGAGTCGCTCTTTCAAAATCGGATCGCGACCATTCCACAGGGCCAGAGCAAAGCACAGGCGACATTGACGGTCGGTGATTCCCAGCAGACCGTCTTCGCCCCAGCGATACGCACGACCGCGGGCCTGATCGTGGGGAAACGATGCCCATGGTGAGCCGTCCGGCGAATAGTCTTCGCGGACCGTGCCCCATTGCCGTTCTGAGAGATAAGGCCCCCAGCGCTTCCAGTTTGCGTTTTCCGACCGCGCCTCTTCCTGTTCGAGGCGCACGAGTTCAGCCGTTTTCGTGGTAAGTTCGTTCATCAGGGGCAGTGCAGTTTTGGGATTTCCGACAATTCGCACGGCTCTAGTTTGAGTCGCGGGAAGGCGAGTTGTACCCGGAACGTGCCCCAATCGCACGAGTATGCTCTGGAAATCCCACACACATCAGCATCCACGGCGCACGGATGTACGGTAAAGCGGCCTTTGAGCGATTTCAGACGTCGCTTTTCGCGCGGGTTGGGCATTACTTACAGAGTTTAACCTTCCCTGTGAACTCGCCGATGAGCTTCCTGTTGGTCATTGTTTCTGACCAGGCCTAAGGAAGTGCTCCGGCGGCTTCGAGTTCTTCCGCGCGTTTGCGGTGGTCGGTGGCCATTTGAGTATCGTTGATGCCGAGATAAGCTTTCTCCAGCAAGCGATGCAGCTCAGCACTTTTAGCGCGGTGCTGCAGTGA
>CAIXQV010000600.1 GCA_903921605.1 uncultured Planctomycetaceae bacterium
GGACATCTCAAGGGAAATCGATTTCGACTCGTACTTCGATCTGCGACGGGTTCGTTTACGACTGTGGAACAGCAGTCAGTTGAGGCGAGACTGAATCAATTGGTGGAGAGCGGTCTGCCGAATTATTTTGGTCCGCAGAGATTTGGACATGGCGGAAATACGGTTGTTGATGGTCTGCGATTTCTCAAGGGCAAACTGCCGAAAGATCACTGGCCGGAAAATCAATCACGAACTCTTCGACGTCTGGCGTTGAGTGCTGTTCAGTCGTCGATCTTCAATCTGGTTTTGTCGCAACGAGTGGCCGCTGGAAATGCGGGCCTGCCTCAATCCGGTGATGTCGTGATTCGAAAAGGTGGCACGAAGCCATATCGCTACCCGGACGGCGCTGTCACGACAGACATTGTTCCCGCCGGACCGATGCCCGGCCCTGAGATGTTGGCGGCTGGTGGCGAGATTGAACAGATGGAACTGGCCGCGATGGAGAAGCTGGGCTTGCGACCGCAGGATTTCGAACGCTATGCAAAGCTCACTTCGGGCGTTCGCCGAAAGATGCTGGAGTTCCCATCAAACGTCTCTGTGAGTCTTACCGCTGACGGAGCTCTGGAAGTTTGTTTTGATCTCTCCGCCGGAACTTACGCAACGACTCTTTTGCAGGAAGTTGCTTCTGAAGTTGTTGATTGTGGAAGCCAGATTGCTGCAACGTCGGCCGAGTCAGACTTCAATCCAGAAACCGGAGAGTAGTCGCGAGTGAACAAATCTTCGTCATGGCTTCGAGCAATCGCGGTTGTCCTTGTTGGCACCGTTGTGCTGCTGGTCGTTGTGTATTTCTCACTGGGCCGCGATGCCGCCGAGAAAATCGGTACGGCTCTGTTTATGCCCAGCGGACTTGTCTGGTTGATGCTCATCGCTCTCTGTCTTCAACTCTGGCCGCTGCGAAGATCCGATCGGCTGGCTGGTGGATGGACATCGTTGCTTTGCCTTGCTGCCTACTCACTGGGAGGCAGCGGTTACATCTCCGACTTCATGGCCTCATCGCTTGAAGCTCCCTATGTTCAAATCAATCCTCTGACCGAACCTTCCGTTGATATTGTTGTGGTTCTCGGAGGAGGCGGAAGTCAAGGGGCCAATGGTCGGTTGCAGGGCAATGGTTCCGGTGATCGAATGATTTTGGCGGCACAGCTTTATCACAAAGATCCGGCCACGAAATTTCTTGTGACGGGTCAAAGAATTGAGTCGATGAATTCGTCGGGAGTTGATCCGGCCGATACATCACTGGATATCCTGACTCGACTTGGAGTTCCGGAGTCGTCTATCGAGCGAATCGGTGGCAAGAATACATCCGAGGAAATGCAGAATCTCGGAGCTCGGTTTAAGGACTCATCGTTACGAATCGGTCTGCTGACGTCCGCGTGGCATCTGCCACGAGCAACCCGTTTGGCGACTCGCAACGGGCTGAAGACCGTTCCGCTTCCCGCAGATTTCCGATCATCGCCTCCTGGGCAAGCTCCGACAATGGGTCAGCGTATCGAAGCCCTGATTCCCAACGGCGCAGCCTTTGGCAGCACTTGGTCGTTTGCCAAGGAATACGTTGGCATGTTGATCGGCCGGTGATCGACCGTCAGGTCTCAGACCGCCGTGTTGATTGAGTCGCCCCCGACCCCGCGTCGGGGGTTTAACGGCTTTTGCACCAGCTAGAACAATGATCGTCGGTGGTGCAAAAGCCTACGGGCCCCTGAGGCAGGCTCCGGGAGGGATTAAATCAACAGACCGTCGCATTGCGATGCCGGATCTTGCCGGTGACGATGCTCATGCCCTGCCGCGTTTCCCGAGAATCCACATCGCACGGCCCAATCGCCAGAACCGTCGCCTCGCCCGACAGCCCGATATCGATCGAGCCACCAACCGCCGCTCCCGTCCCCTGCAGCCACCACTGCGGACGAATCACCGACAGGTCCGCAATGCCGCTATCGGGAATCAGTTTCTCCCGATTTATCGGCAGAAGGGGGAGCACCAAATCCCGAATCGTAGACGTGCCTCCGTTCTTGCACTTTTTCGCGTGCCGCTGCATCAAGATACAACCACTGATGGCGCACCACAGCTTCGGCGGCGAGAAAGGCTGACCTGTTGCGATGCTGATACGGTCGTTCTCCGAAAGTCGAAACAATTCCCATCGCGGCCCAAAGATGATTTGGGGAGACTTTCAATGCACGTTCATAATGCGACAAGCCACTTTCGTCACCGTCACTCAAATCAGGGGAAATCTGCACGAGTACCCCGAGCATTTGGTACGCATCCGCTCGCACGTCTGCGGCGAGAGTGGCGTCCCCTGCTGTCTGGCTGAGGATTTGGAACGCAGAATCGTATTCCCCAGTAGCAATAA
>CAIXQV010000601.1 GCA_903921605.1 uncultured Planctomycetaceae bacterium
AAGAATCACGGTGGGCGTGAGTTGTGGTGAGCGTAGAGTTACCCAAAGCAACAGACCGGTTAATTCTGGCTTTGTGAGAAGACGTTTGAGTTTGGTTCTCTTCGTGTGTTTGCGTCTTTGCGTGAGACATTTTTTCACGCAAAGACGCGAAGGCGCAAAGGGTACAAGAATCACGGTGGGCGTGAGTCATGAGTATTGCAGAGTAAGTAACAATATCCGGCGATGAATTTGGGTGTGGTGATTGTTTTGAGGTGGTTCTCTTTGTGCCTCCGTGCCTCTGTGAGAGCAAATATTTTTCTCACGGAGGCACAGAGGCACGGAGGGATCAGGAATAGCGTTGTGTGTGAGTGCTGAGGACTGCAGGGTAATTGACAATATCCGCCGATGAATTTGGTTGTGGTGATTGTTTGGATGTGGTTCTCTCTGTGCCTCCGTGAGAGCAAATATTTTTCGCAACGTTTTTCTCACGGACGCACAGAGGCACGGAGGGAACAGGATGTACGGTGAGCTGGAGTCATGGGGACAAAGTCAATGAATTCATTCTTTCGAGATGCACAGCACCGACGCGAGTTTCTGCACAATGGCGGAGCAGGATTCGTCGCGACGGCGACGGCTGCGTTATTGGCTGATGCGGCTCGAGCGGAATCTTCGCGATCGCTGGAGTTACCTCGACCGGATTTTACTCCGACCGCGAAGAGCGTCATCTTCCTGTTTATGGAGGGCGGACCGAGTCACATCGATTTATTCGACCCGAAGCCTTTGCTGAATGAACTCGCCGGGAAACCGCTGCCGGACAGTTTCGGCGACATTATTACAGCGATGGGGGAATCGCGTTCGCCATTGTTGGCCTCACAGCGGAAATGGAAGCAGTATGGGCAGAATGGAACATGGGTTTCAGACTGGCTGCCTCATACCGCACAATGCGTTGACGACATTGCTGTGATTCGCAGTTGCTGGGCCGAAGGCATTAATCATTCGTCCGGCGTTTGCCAGATGAATACGTGTTCGCTGATCGGCGGACGACCGTCGCTCGGAAGCTGGGTGTCTTATGGTCTGGGCAGCGAGAATAATAATCTTCCGTCGTTTCTGGTGATGCAGGATAATAAATCGTCAGTCGTGAACGGTCCTCGCAATTGGGGGGCGGGATTTATGCCGGCCGTGTATCAAGGGGTTCGTCTGAGTGAAGGCTCCGAGCCGATTCCGAATCTGAATCCTCCCGAGGGCACCGGTGGATCGCAACAGCAGGGAAAGCTCAGCCTTCTGGACAAGCTCAACCGCAGTTTCGCGGGACGGCATCCGGAACAGTCTGAGCTAGATGCTCGCATCGCCGCTTATGAGCTGGCGTTTCGCATGCAGGCTCAGGCACCGGAAGCCGTTGCCATTGAAGAAGAGTCCGCGGCGACTCAAGCCCTGTACGGGATGGACAAGAAAGAAACAGCCACGTTTGGTCGCATGTGTTTGTTGTCACGTCGACTGGTCGAACGCGGCGTGCGATTTGTGCAGCTCTATCACGGAGCTGGCAGCAAATGGGACGCCCATTCAGGCATCGAAGCCAATCATTCCGGACATTGTCAGGCCACTGACCTGCCCATCGCGGGATTGCTCAAGGATCTCAAGCAACGCGGATTGCTGGAACAGACGCTGGTGATCTGGGGCGGTGAGTTTGGGCGCACGCCGATGTCGGAGAAAGGCAATGGCCGCGACCACAATCCAACAGGCTTCACGATGTGGATGGCTGGTGGTGGCGTGAAGGGAGCTCAGACGATTGGCTCGACGGATGATCTGGGGTTGCGAGCAGTCGAAGATCGTCTGCACGTGCATGACTTGCACGCGTCGATCCTGCATTTGCTCGGACTCAATCATCGTGAACTGACCTGGTTCTACAAAGGTCGTCCTGAACGACCGACCGTTAATGAAGGAGACTTCTTTAAGCGGCTTGTGACAGGTTAAGTTTGCTCAGATGACGAACACGTTCCTTCTGCCGGTCATGAAGTCGAAACTTTTCAATGCAGGTGTTTGATGAAACGCAACGTTGAGGCTGAGGCTGGCATTAATTTGCAAAGTAGTGTGACCAGTCGACGAGAATTTCTCGAACAGACGGGAGTTGGGCTCGGCAGTGTCGCCCTGATGAATCTACTGGCCGACGACGCGAAAGCAGAGCGGGCGATGCAATCTCGTTCCAGCCAGTATCCGGCGCGAGCGAAGAACGTCATCTACATGTTTATGGCCGGTGGCCCGAGTCAACTGGAGCTGTTCAGCCCGAAGCCTGTCCTCAAGGAATATCATGGCCAGGCGCCGCCGCAGCATATGACGGAAGGCCG
Source organism: uncultured Planctomycetaceae bacterium (assembly GCA_903921605.1). Next base: position 2,322 of record CAIXQV010000601.1, read on the forward strand.
CCGCTTTGCGTTCCTGCCGGCAGACGCGAAGCTGATGGGGACCAATCGTCATTTCAGCCAATGGGGTCAATGCGGCATGGACCTCAGTGAGGTTCTGCCGTTTCATCGCAACATCGTCGATGAGGCCTGCTGGCTCCGCGCGGTGGCGACGGATGTTTTCAATCACGGCCCGGCCAAGATGTTTATGAACTCCGGATTTCAGGCGCCGGGGCGGCCGAGTCTGGGAGCATGGGTCACGTATGGTTTGGGCAGTGACTCCAGCAGCTTGCCTGGGTTCGTCGTGTTGCAGTCGGGACCTCGCGGACCACGGGCGGGAAACACTTTGTGGTCCAGCGGCTTTCTGCCAACGGCTTATCAGGGCGTTCCGTTTCGCAGCAAAGGCAACCCAATTCTGAACCTGTCGAATCCGCCGGGGATCAGCCGAGATGCTCAGAAGGATTTTACTCAGACCATCGGGCAGTTGAATCAGATTCGTCTGAGTGAAGTCAATGATCCGGAGATAGCAACGCGCATCAATGCGTATGAGACCGCGTTTGCCATGCAGATCTCTGCGCCCGAGCTGACTCAGATTGAGAACGAGACCGAGTCTACGCTCAACCTCTATGGGGCCGTTCCGGGAAAGGCGTCCTTTGCAGCCAACTGCTTGATGGCTCGACGGCTTGTAGAACGCGGTGTGAGATTCGTACAGCTTTATCATACGGACTGGGATCATCACGGAGGTAAGGGCGCGGATCTGGATCAGACTTTGGACTCCGTTGCCAAGGAAGTCGATCAGGCGTCGGCGGCTCTGGTTCTTGATTTGAAACAGCGTGGACTTCTGGAAGATACGCTGGTCATCTGGGGCGGAGAATTCGGTCGAACGCCGATGGGCGAACCTCGCGAAAGCACCGGCCGCGATCATCATGTGGATGCGTTTACGATGTGGATGGCCGGCGGAGGACTCAAAGCCGGACACATTCATGGAGCCACAGACGAGATGGGGTTTGGACCGACCGAAGGTAAGGTGCATGTTCACGATCTGCACGCGACGATCCTGCATTTGCTGGGGATGGATCACAAGAAGCTGACCTATCGTTTTCAGGGCCGCGACTTCCGCCTCACTGATGTTCATGGCGAAGTCGTCAGCGAGATCATCGCCTGAGGCCAATGGTCGAGCTGCAGGGCGAGCACAGCACGTCGTTGAGCCGACGTGGGGTGGAAGCAAGACGAGACAATTCGCTTGGGCGTGTGTTTCGTGCTCTTTCTGAAGAAGCGGAGAGAAACAGCGGACGTTTTTCAGTGTCCGAGGTGGTTTTTTCATTTGATTTTCCGGAACTCCTCATCATGGCCAAAGATTTTCACAGAGATTTGCCACCTCAACTTGAATAGCTTTCTCTGGATTTTGGCGTACAAAGTAAAAACGCAGGCCTTCGATGCTAGCAAGCGCCCGATTGAATTGTCCTGCCTCGTTTCGTCAAGCGGTGTGGAAGGCGCGCGAGTCGCCTTGAAAGCGGCCGGTTTCCGTTTGACCGCTTGAGCCCGCTGGATTTGAGGCGTACACTTGGGAGGCTGTTGAAGAAGGCGTGTGGAATTCTGGGGTGGCTCATATTTGCCGTGACTCAGTGGCGTCTCCAGGAAAGTTCCGGACACCTTTCTCAACGTGCTGTCAGGCGTCGATCAGGATTGTTGATCGAGACGCAGATTGGCCGCAACAAAACGGCGGTTTTTCAGTGAGGATTCAGGAGGATTCCGACACTGACGGTAAGATACTTGTGGAGTTTCAGACGTGATGGACGGAATGCTTCAGGTCGAACTGACGACTCAGGAACGTGATATGCTGGTACGCGGACTTCGTTATGTCCGCAGTGCGATCATGCTGGAACTTCGCGATCCGACTCGCGACGATGAGTATCGCCGCTCTGTGATGCTGGACGAGATCCAGAACCTGAGCCAGCGATTGGAATCAACTGACCCGCTGGGTGTCAGGGTTTAGCAGGTCTTTGGACTGCTGCAGCCTGCTGCAGCTTTCGGATCCACAGCCTGCTGTGGACGGCCTTTCTTAAATCAGCGAACTTCACGTCGCCGTTCTTCCGTTAGTCCTCGGCAGCAGGCTGCCGGAACAAAAGCGGCAGCAGGCTTCCGCAGTCCACGGGGAAGAAGCATCCCTCACGAACTATTCTCGCTCCCCGCTCGCAAATTCTCTGTGAGGCCTCATGGGAGACTTGAGGATTCACTCGGAATCGCCCACCATCCGCACCCGCTGAGCGATCTGCTCAGGCGAGAGTGAGTTTCCACCGGGTTGAATGTGATTTTTTGATACAGGCAGGGTGAGTGAAGATGGGCGAGAAGACTTGTCGCTGGGGAATTTTGAGCACAGCAGAGATCGCAAAGAAGAACTGGGCCTCGATCGCAAATTCGGGAAATGGTCGAGTCGTTGCGGTGGCCAGTCGATCAGTCGAGAAAGCTCAGAAGTTTATCTCTGCTTGTCAGGCTTCAGTACCGGTTGCTCATTCAGTCGACGCCGTCGGAAGCTATGAAGAGTTACTGAGTCGCAGCGATGTTGATGCGGTTTATGTGCCATTGCCGACCGGAATTCGCACTGAGTGGGTCGTCAAGGCGGCTCAGGCTGGCAAGCACGTGATGGTTGAAAAACCCTGCGGCGTCACCACAGCCGACGTTCAGGCGATGGTTGATGCCTGCAATGCGTCAAAAGTCCAGTTTATGGACGGCGTGATGTTCATGCACAGTGCGCGCATGGACGCCATGCGAGCTGTGCTGGATGATGGCAAGAGCGTGGGCGATATCCGCAGAATCGCCAGCCAGTTCAGCTTTTGTGCTGATCAGTCCTGGGTGGAAAGTAATATCCGCGCCAGCAGTCAATTGGAGCCCGCCGGTTGTTTGGGAGACCTTGGCTGGTACACGATCCGGATTATTCTGTTCGCCATGAAGTATGAAATGCCCGTCGAGGTACGAGGGCGGATTCTCAATGGCGTTAAGCGAGCGGACAGTTCGGATGTGGTGCCGATGGAGTTTCAGGGCGAGATGCATTTTGCGAACGGCGTCTCGGCCACTTTCTTCAACTCCTTCCGCACGAATAATCAGCAGTGGGCTCACATCAGCGGGAGCAAAGGCTACCTCGCGGTGAATGACTTTGTTTTGCCCTACTATGGCAATGAGGTTTCCTTTGACGTGGGGAACCACAACTTTTCGGCTGACGGCTGCTACTTCACAATGGAGAAGTTCCTGAAGACTCAGCAGGTGCGTGAGTACAGTAATAATACCAAAAATGCTCAGGAAACCGCGTTGTTTCGCAACTTCTCGGAGCTGGTGAACACTGGAAACCGCGACAATTTCTGGCCGGAAGTCGCCCTGAAGACTCAGAGGATTCTGGACGCCGCGTTGAAATCAGCGAACAGCGGTGGCGGGGCGATTGCTCCATAATCGCTTCCAAAAGCAGAGATGTGTGCGACTCCGGGGCGGCTGATGCTGGAACTTTTCAGTATGAGTTTCGTACACTGGGATGCATTGTTGGTGCTGCGCGAGCCCTTCTGAACTCTTACGGATTTCTGGTGACTCCCAATGGAAGCTCTGGTTGATCTTTTCTTAAGTCTGATTGACGTTCTGCGATCCTTGTTTAATGTGGTTATTAGTCTGGTACGGGTGATTGTGCCGTGGCTGCCATTGTTGGCCTGGATTGGGTTCTGGACGTTTGCGGTGAACTGGGCTAAGGCGTTTCCAATTCTCCGTCGTGGCGGGCTGATCGGTGTCTTCCTGATGATGTTTGTCAGCGTGCTGGTTTGGGGCTCAGTCGCTCCGCCTGTGGGTGGCGAGCACTTCATGTTCGGCCTCTCCGTCAGCAACTACGTTGGCAAGTTTATCTATGTGACCATGCTCACATGTATCGCTTTGCTCTGCGGGTCTGCTCAGTTGTCCGGTGCATTCGGAAAACTCTGCGATTTTCCTGGAGAGCCAGAAGATGATCACCATGGGCATGGTGGGCACGGCGGGCATGGCCATGATGATCATGGGCACGGTAATCATGGGCACGAAGCACAGGGTCATGATTCCCACGGGCATGATGCTCATGGTCACGCGGCACACGCCCATTGATATAGAATGAAGTTTGAAGCCCGGCATTCGTTTGAGTGCCGGGCTTTTCAGGTTTACTGAGAGTTCTGATCCACTTGTTGAATGCTCCAGAATTTTCCCGCGATCTTCCTTCTCACCACACCTCACCCTGCCTTCGACTGCCTGATCGGGAAACTCCTGCCATGAGATCCATGACGCTGCTGGCCGTGCTGATGATGCCCGCTGTGCTGCTGACCCCCGCTTCGGTGTTGTCTGGCGATTGGCCCGGTTGGCGAGGTCCTCATGGGAACGGGGTGGCGGACGGCACCGGTTACGCAACAGAATGGTCGGCGGACAAAAACGTCGAGTGGAAGTTTGCTCTGACTGGCCGAGGTGCGTCGACGCCAGCCGTTTCTGGTGGCCGGATTTTCGTCACCAGTACGAACGAGGGACAGAATCTCGTTCATTGCGTCGGCATGGACGGGACTGCTCAATGGTCAAAAACGCTGGGATCAGCCGTTGACGGCAAACCCGGGAAAGACGGTACCGGAGCGAACCCTTCCATCACGACGGATGGCAAGTTTGTGTTTGCATATTTCAAGAGCGGCGACTTCGGATGTTTCACCGTCGAGGGCGAGCAGAAATGGCATCATAATCTGCAGGATAAGTTCGGCGAGGACACCCTGTGGTGGGATTTGGGGACGTCTCCGGTCCTGACTCGTAATGCCGTCGTGATCGCCTGCATGCATTCTGGTCCCTCTTATGTCGCCGCGTTCGCGAAAGAGACTGGTGACATTATCTGGAAGCATGATCGCGATCTTGGCGCGCCGGAAGAGGCGGCTCAAAGTTATGCGACACCAGTTGTAGTCGAAGATGCGGCTGGTGAGATGATTATTGTGCTCGGGGCTGACCATGTGACGGCTCATGATGCAGCCAATGGCAAAGAAGTCTGGCGACTTGGCGGATTGAATCCCACCGGGCACAAGTATTTCCGTTCGATTGCTTCGGCCGCCGTGGGGGAAGGCATTGTGATCGCGCCGTATGCACGAGGTGAATCGTTGACGGCCATTCGCATGGGTGGCGAAGGCGATGTCACAAAGTCGCACATTCTCTGGGCGAACACAGCCACATCCGGCGATGTACCCACTCCCGCCATCGCAAATGGTCGGGTCTTCATCTGCCGTGACACCGAGGAAGCTCGCGGAACAATTGATTGCCTCGAACTCACGACCGGCAAGACCATCTGGAGCGGTCAGCTCGAAAAGAATCGCAATACGTTTCGCTCGTCACCGGTCATTGCTGACGGCAAACTTTATATGGCTCGCCAGGATGGCACTGTGTTTGTGCTGGATGCATTTGCGAATGAATTCAAAGTGCTGGCCAGGAACACCGTCGCTGAAGAACATACGGTGGCGACGCCCGTCTTTGTTGACGGCAAGATTCTCTTGCGAACGGACAGCCACATCTTCCTGATCGGGAACAACGGATAGGGGGCGATTATGCTCAGCAGTCATTTCCTGCGGCCCATCATCCTGGCCTCGCTGTTGATGACAGGCCAGAGAACAACATTGGGAAATGATGAAGCTCCCCAACCGAAAAAGGCAGACCAAATTTTGACGACCAGCGGCTATCGCCGACCTCCTCAGGAGATTACTGACATTCTGAACGCTCAGCCGACGCCCAGTGTGTCGCTGAGCCCGACTCGAGAGTATCTGCTGCTGATCGAACGATCCAGCTATCCTCCGATCGAAGATCTCGCTGCCCCAATGCTGAGGCTGGCCGGTTATCGCATCAACCCACTGACAAACGGTCCTCATCTGGCTCCTCGCAGTATCGGGCTATTGCTGCAATCCATTGCCACCGGCGAACAACGTCGGATCGAAGTTCCAGCGGGAGCAAATCTGGGATATCAGGGATGGTCGCCAGATGGACAATGGATTGCATTCACGATCACGACTCGGGATTCAATTCAGCTATGGGTTGCATCCGTTAAGAACGCTACGGCTCGGCAGTTTGCAGATCTGCAGATCAACGGCTGCTATGGGGCACCGATCCAATGGTTACCGGACTCCAGCGGTCTGCTGGTGCAGTCAATTGTTCGTGATCGAGGCCCCGCGCCGATCAAGCCATTGACTCCGTCTGGTCCGACGATTGAAGAAAGTTCCGGCAATTCAGGGCCGGTACGAACTTACCAGGACCTGCTGCAGAACGCACATGACGAGGACCTTTTTGAGTACTACACGTCTTCACAATTGATGCGGGCCGATTTGACGACGATGAAACTCACCGTCATCGGCAATCCCGGAGTGTTCTCTAATGTTGACGTTTCGCCCGATGGCCAGCACATTCTGATTGTGCGTCAGGAACGGCCTTATTCGTATCTGTTTCCGGCCAGCCGCTTTCCAAAGAAGGTCGAAGTCTGGTCGCACGAAGGTCAATTCGAGTATCAAGTGGCTGCTCTGCCTTTGGAGGATCGAATTCCGATCGAAGGCGTTCCGACGGGGCCTCGATCAGCTGGCTGGCAGCCGACACTTCCCGCGACTCTGGTATGGCTCGAAGCGCTGGACGAAGGTGATCCGCGAAAAACGGTTGAATTTCGTGATGGAGTCTTAAAGCTGGCGGCTCCATTTTCCGGCGACGCCGTCGAGATGACTCGCACTGGCCAACGTTGCACCGGCATCTTGTGGGGCGAACGTGACGGGCTGGCTTTTATTCGCGACTATGATCGAGATCGACGCTGGATGCGGACTTATCGCATTCATTCCGAGAAGGCGGATGTTGCTCCGGAGCTGATCTGGGAACGATCCGTTAACGATCGCTACGCCGATCCGGGAACTCCGATGACTCGACCGTTGTCGAATGGTCGCCGTGTCATCTGGCAGCATCAGAATTCCTTGTTTCTTGAAAGTACCGGAGCGACTCCGAAGGGTGATCGGCCGTTCCTGGATCGCTTTGATTTGGCCACAAAAGTGACCACTCGGTTATTTGCCTGCGGCGATGACAGTTACGAATCTGTCGTGGCGATTTTGGCGGATGACGGAACTCAGTTTATTACTCAACATGAAACACCGACGGTACCACCAAACTTCTTTTTGACCACAGTTGGTGGCGAACGAAAACCGCTGACGAACTTTCCGGACCCGATGCCTCAATTGCGTGGCATCACCAAGGAACTGGTCACCTATCAGCGCAGTGATGGTGTTCCTTTGTCGTTCACGTTGTATCTTCCCCCTGGTTATCAGAAGGGGACTCCGCTGCCGACGATTGCGTGGGCCTATCCGCGGGAGTTCAATGATCCGGCCACGGCTGGTCAGGTGTCAGGCTCGACCAATCGATTTACCACGATCGGAGGCATTTCGCACCTGTTCCTGTTAACTCAGGGTTATGCCATTCTGGATGAAGCCACGATGCCCGTCGTGGGGGCTCCTGAAGTGGCCAACAACACGTTTATTGAACAGGTGGTCTCCAGTGCTCAGGCGGCGATTGACAAGGCCGTCGAAATGGGCGTGACGGATCGCAGTCGCGTTGGTGTCGGTGGTCACAGTTACGGGGCCTTCATGACAGCCAATCTGCTGGCGCATTCCAAGTTGTTCCGCACCGGTGTGGCTCGCAGCGGAGCATACAATCGTACGCTGACACCGTTCGGTTTTCAGAATGAGCGTCGCACGTTCTGGGAAGCACCGGAGATCTACATGACGATGTCTCCGTTCGCGGCGGCTGACAAAATCAAGAGCCCAATCCTGCTGATTCACGGTGAAGCCGACAATAATCCGGGTACGTTTCCGATCCAGAGTGAGCGTTTGTATCACGCCATTCGCGGAAATGGGGGCACTGTTCGCTACGTGACTTTGCCGCACGAATCTCACGGATATGTGGCTCGCGAATCGATTGAACACACGTTGTGGGAGATGGTGACGTGGTACGACCGCTATGTAAAATCGGCAAAGGATTGAAAGTCGGCCGCAGACTGCAAACAATGTGTTACAGAGACCCGTGGTCTGTCAAAATCTGGTTTTAGGGATCAACATTTCAGGAGTTTTCAATATGGTGTTTCGTCGATTGGTAAGTTTCGCTTTGTGTGCCATTTTTGCATTTTCAGTTTCAGCCCTGCCTGCTGACGAAGCGGCGAAGAAGGCGGAGACTGTCGAAGTGAAGTTGAAAGATCTGATCCTGAATCTGCCGAAGGATTGGGCGGCTTCAGACACGGTTAGTTCTATGCGTTTGGCGACCTACGATATTCCGAATGTTGAAGGCGACAAGGAAAAGGGCGAACTGGCAATTTCTACATTCGGCGGTGATGGTGGTGGTGTCTCTGCCAACCTTGAGCGATGGGTTGGTCAGTTCGATGCCGAAGGCCGCGAAGTGGCGATTAAGAAGGGCATGGTCGGCGAGAACGCTTATCACGTCGCAGACATTTCTGGAACGTATCAGAAGTCGGTTGGCCCACCGATTCTTCGCAAGACAACTGCTGCCAAGGGCTACCGAATGCTCGGTATGATCGTACAGGTCAAAGGCAAGGGGGTTTACTTCCTGAAACTGACTGGTCCGGATGCCACCGTGAAAGCTCAGGCTGACGCGCTGCGAACCGCCATCGGAGCAAAATCTGAAGGCGAAGAAGACTACGAACTCTGAGTTTGGGTGAATCTTACGCAAGCCCTCCGATCCGATTATGGTTCGAGAGGGCTTCTGTTTTTGATGCAGAGGCTCAGGCCAAAACGGAAAACCGTCCAGACGTGCTTCGTTTCTGGAGACTCAGTGATGCTCCGGAGTCAGTCCCGGTTTATCCGGCGTCCTTCTCGGCCACGAAGTTTACCGCAAACCACTGGTTCTCTCCGTTCACTTGTTTTAGTGGCCACATGAACTTCCGCCAAATGACGAAGGCTCGCGGTCTTAACGGAATCCCCATGTGAAGAACTTTAATGCCGAACTCAACACGCCCGTAGTTCGGTTCTGAATTCGTTTGTTCCCCTCGTTTTCATTCTCGGAGTGATCGAGGAATGAGCAGAATCAGACACTCGCTTGCCCCGGAACGGCCCTCCTTCGCAGAAAGCCCACCATGAATTCGAGATACTTTCCCACCTCATTGCTCGCGCTCACAGCTGCGGCGATTGGCGCTGGTTTTACGACGAATGACTCCCTGTCCGCACAGGATGCAGCGGGCAAGACGGCATCCGGTGTCGTCTATTTGGATGCGAATCAGAATCACGTCCGGGACACAGATGAAAAGCCACTGCCGGATGTCAAAGTCTCCAATGGTCGAGATGTCGTTGCGACGGATGCTGACGGCAAATACTCCCTGCCGGTGGACAATGACACGATTGTGTTTGTGGTCAAGCCTCGCGGGTATCGCACGGTTCAGGATGAGAATCATATTTCGCGATTCTACTACATCCATAAACCGGAAGGATCGCCTAAGCTGGATTTCCCCGGCGTCGAGCCCACTGGTCCTCTTCCATCATCGATCGACTTTCCTCTGTATGCTGTCGAAGAACCGGATGCGTTTGATGTGATCTTTTTCGGAGATCCACAGCCACGCGACCAGAAGGAGATCGACTACATCGCGCATGATGTGGTTGAAGATCTCGTGGGTGTCAAAGCCGCTTTCGGGGTGACTCTGGGAGACATCCTGTTTGATGATTTAAGTCTGTTTGACAGCTTCAACAGGACTCTGGGGAAGATCGGAGTGCCGTGGTACAACGTTATCGGCAATCATGACATTAATTTTGCCTCAGAGAATGATGAGCTGAGCGATGAGACATACGAGCGTGTCTACGGTCCTCCTTATTATTCATTCGATTATGGTGGGGTCCACTTTGTGGTGGTCGATGATATTCATTGGATGAAGGAAGGGGAGAAGAAGTTCTATCGCTCCGGGCTTAGTGAAGAGCAGCTCGACTTCATCGAGAATGATCTCAAACTGGTTCCTCAGGACCGTATGGTTGTGGCGATGATGCATATCCCTCTGGTGAAGTCGACACCGTGGTTGGAACCTCGCCGCGCGCGTCTATTAGAGCTTCTGGAAAGTCGTGAGCATTGCATTTCCCTCGCAGGGCATACTCATCATCATGAACACGTGCTGATGGGTAAAGAGGACGGCTGGCCCGGTTCAAAGCCTCACCACCACATCATTAATGTGACAGTTTCCGGAGCATGGTGGTCGGGCAAACCGGACGAACACGGGATCCCTCACACGATGTGCGCCGATGGCACGCCGAATGGTTATACGATCATGCACTTCGATGGCACCAAGTACCTTCTTGACTATCGAGCGGCTCGTCGCGGGGCGGATGAGCAGATTCGTATCACGGCTCCCGAAGTCGTGAAACCTGTGGACATCGCGACGACCGAATTCCGCGCGAATGTGTTTAACGCCATCCCTGGAGCAATTGTTGAATGGCGGACTGAAGGCGGTGAATGGGTTGCGATGACGAAGACCGATAACGAAACCGATCCGACATTCCAGGCTTTGTATAACGAAGAGCAGACATATCTCCCGGGCAAACCAGCCTGGCGAACTCTGGCGAAGCCGCTGGTATGCCCACACCTGTGGAAAGCGAACCTGACGGAGTCGATGAAGCTCGGCACGCATCTGATTCAGGTACGAGCGACAAATCCCAACGGCCAGGTTCTGAATGGCGAAAGAATCGTTCGCGTCGAATAGCGTCGTTGACAGTCCGGTTCGCTGTGAATTCGCGACGTGGTCGCTTTCGTCTCGGGTAACCGGAAGGGGATCCAAATACCGGGTGACCGAGAAAATAACGAAAACCCGGGGATGAAATGGTTCACGGGGAAGCCCGCCGATTACACTGCGCCATCAGGTTCGTATCGCGAAAGTAGTTCGAGGAACACCAGTGACGGAATCAAGCAACGCAGTGTCCGGCGAAACCCCAGGCCCTTGGTTCAAAGATGGGTTGCAGTTCACGTGTACTCAATGCGGGGACTGCTGTACAGGTGCCCCGGGGGTCGTCTGGGTCACGGATGACGAACTGCTGGAGATTGCCGAGTATCTCGACAAGCCTATCGGAGAAATCCGTCTGTTTCATACTCGGATCGTGCGCGGGCGAGTCTCACTAACTGAGTTTGCGAACGGCGACTGCACGTTTTTTGACCCAAAGGCCAGAAATTGCACCGTCTACAAGGCCAGACCGGTCCAGTGTCGAACCTGGCCGTTCTGGAATTCGCATCTGGAAAGTCCGTCATCGTGGAAGAAAATCTGTGACACCTGCCCCGGGGCAGGTGAGGGGGCGTTTTTCAGCCTGGAACAGATCGAAGAGCGAGCAAAACGGATCGACATGTAAGGAATTCCTGGGGCGATGGACTTGCCTGTCCGCGCAGCCTGACCACAATTGGCACAAATCGGCGGATGCAGGCAAAAACTGATGTACATCCCCGCCGATAACAACCAAAGTGTTGCGTGAAACCCGAGCGCTGGCGGTTCGCGCGGCCTGTCTTCGACAGACGCATTTCGAATCCGGTCTGATCGCTCGTTTTCCGGATTCAACTCAAGGTTGGCCCAATGGCGCAAAGCATGAAATCACTGAGACTTATGGCAGCCGCTTCAATAGCAGCGGTGTTCGGAAGTCTTGCCGCGGCGGAGGCTCAGGTTGTGCGAGCTCCCCTGACGGACGGCTTCTCCCGGACTTCCTCGATTGCCATGACGGTCGACGAAATGCTGGGAACGAGCAAAGAACGCAAAGCTGACGAGCCCATTTTGGGGCCCGGTTATCCGGATCTGTGGATTGCTGAAGTTCAATACAAGCCAATTCGCTTGATGAGGCTGGAACTGAAGGACCCGAAGACTGGAAATGTTCAGAAAGAACTGATCCGGTATATGGTTTACCGAGTGATTCGTCGTGACTACACAGAACTGGCCGGTGACGACCGAGCCGGCCTGGAAAAGAAGCTGGCGGATCCCGAACTTGATCCATCCAACGTACTTGACCCAGAGCCGCAGATGCCTCTGCAGATGCCTCGTTTTATGCTGGAAACACAGGATAACGGTGGCAAGGTTTTGCAGACTTACACCGATGAAATCAGTGTAGAAATTCAAAACGCTGTTTTTGCCAGAGAAATAGGCCGTCGCGGATCAAATCTGAAGCTGCTAAACAGCGTCGAAGCGATTTCTGAGATTGGTGAGCCAATTCCGTCCAGCGACCCGGATGCACTGTTGAAGGCATTCTACGGAGTCGCAGTGTGGCGAAATGTCGATCCTCAAGCCGACTTTCTGCGGGTGACAATGTCGGGTTTCACAAATGCTTATCGCATTTCCGGAGCCGCAGACGATCGCACCATCGAAGAAAAGGTGATCGTCCAGAAGTTTCAGCGTCCTGGCGACGAGTTCCTGCAGGATGAACAGGAGCTTAAATTTGTCGACGACGAGGACGTTGACGGGGACAAGAAAATCGACATTCGGTATCCGATGTGGACTTATCGGCCGAAAAATGTGAAACTGGACATCCGAGATCTCGATACTGTTCTCCGTAATGCTCGACGAGAAACCGAGCAATCGCCGGAAAACTGAAGAGAACTCTTGAAAAACAGGGCGGATTCGTCAAACTCCGCCCCTTCCGATGTTCGGCCTGAGGAATTGGGCTGCGTTTCGGACCGTACGAAAACATTCTCGATCATTTTGCTGACAGCCTGCGATGTCAGGCACGCTTAGAACGATAGGAGCATTTAGTCATGGCTCATAAGAAGGGTCAGGGATCCAGCCGCAACGGACGCGATTCAGCAGCACAGCGACTGGGGATCAAGAAGTTTGGTGGCGAAGCCGTTATTGCCGGGAACATCCTGGCTCGCCAGTGCGGCACAAAGTGGCATCCAGGTCGCAATGTCGGCATGGGCAAAGATTATACTTTGTTCGCGCTGATCGACGGCAAGGTCCTGTTCGATCGCGACGGCCGACGTATCAACATTGTTCCAGTCGAAGTTCCTGTAGAAGCCAACTGATCATGCCGCTCGCCGTCGCGTTCGTGCGACGTCTTGCGTGACGGATTAAATCAATCAAAAAAAGAGCCCGACTCGAAATCTTCGAGCCGGGCTTTTTTATTGGTTCGACTCTCCAGCTTTTCGTTCCGACAGTTTCTGGAACAGCCATGCCCGTGAGAACGTCCACCAGCGTGATGCCGTTGGGCGAGAGATCCCCAGTGTCTCGGCAGCCGCGGCCTCATCGAGACCCGCGAAGTATCGTAGCTTGACCAGTTCTGCCTTGTCTGGCATCTCGCGTTCGAACTCTTGTAGCACTTCATGCACCGCAATGATCTCCGAAAGATCAACGGAAGGACTGATGGCAATGTCCGCGAGCGGTTCACGATGCTGTGCGCCGCCGCGCTTGATCCGATCTCGACTGCGGGCATGTTCGATCAGAATTCTTCGCATAGCCTCCGCGGCTGCCGAAAAGAAGTGCCGCCGATTATCCCATGACTGAGGCTCACTACGAAGCAGACGCAGATAGGCTTCGTGAACAAGAGCCGTGGGCTGCAGCGTATGTTCCGTCGCTTCATTCTTCATCCGAGCCGCCGCCAGCCGGCGAAGCTCCTCATACACCAACGGCAACAACTCCTCCGCCGCGCGGACTTCGCCTTTAGACACGCGTTTCAGGATGCGCGAGACAGGAAGGTCGGCGGAGTGTTCTTCAGAGTTCAAGAGGACCCTTTGATCAATGCTGTCGTTCTGGCGCCATGGCCCATGTCGGCTTGCCCGACATGAGCGTAAGCTTTCAAGTTAGAAAGCGAACCACGCAACCTGACACCCCTCGCCGGCTCGACCGGCAGGAAGCGAAGTTTCAAACTCGGCCACGCAAGGCCCGCACATCGTATTCGCTGAACGTTCCCGCGCAAAAGCCCCGCTGCCAAATCGCATTCTGACCCATAGCATAGGCCGTGTTGTTCATAATTGCCAAAGCGATCTCCTCGGGACTTTCGTTGATGTTGCCTCGCAGAGCCATGTGAACATGATCGGGCATCCATGCGCGAACGGCCAATTGATAACCATGCTTTGGCGCCGTTCCAGCGAGGGCTCGATCAAGCTTCTCGAAATCGGCTTCATTCCGAAATCGAGCACGATCAGCAACAACCAGAACAACATGCAGGTTGTACCAATATCGACCGCTATTCGATTCGCTCGGCTGTCCCAGCGTGACGCTCTCATCAATGACTGTAAACCTCTTGAGCATCACAGCAAATCGAGGATCCACGAATTGTTCTTTGTCGACCTGTTGAGCAATGTAGGCTTGGACGTCAGCGGAATGATTGTCGCCAATTGAACGAAACGAAACTTTGCGGCTGAATTTCACAGGAGTTCCGGCCAGCCGCAGTGCATGCTGCAGACGACCTTTGGCTCGCGCGACGAACTGCGTGGGTGAGACTGACGGAGTGGTTGAGAACGCGAGCTGAATCTGATCAGCACTCCACTGTGTGGAAATGCGTTTTAAGCAATCGGTTGCCCATGCCTTATCGAGTTCCTGAAAAAACGGTTCGTCGGGGTGTTCTGGAAAGTGAGTCCCATGCGTCGGCCACCCTGTCCATGTGTAACGAAGGTGAAATGCAGGCTGTAGATTCTGGATGTTGTAAATTGGTGTCGGCATCGCTTGAGACTTCCCTTCCGGTTGGACAAGCCAACCGGGGAGGCGGTGACGGGGGAAGACGTTTGCTAACATTAAAACGTTGGCTCCTGCTGGGCGAGCCAGCAGGGGGCAGCTTACCTAGGCCCCATCCTGCTTACCACGCCCCATGTCGGCTCGTCCGACATGAGCGCAAGTCTTGAAGTTAGAAAACGAACCACACGACTTTGCTCCCCTACCCGGCTCGACCGGCAGCGTAGTTTCAAGTGTAAATTGGTGTCGGCATCGCTTGAAACTTCCCTTCCGGTTGGACAAGCCAACCGGGGATGCGGTGGCGGGGGAAGACGTTTGCTAACAGTAAAACGTTGGCTCCTGCTGGGCGAGCCAACAGGGGGCCTGTTAAATGACAGATCTTCCGCTCGTACCAGACAAGCTGGTAAGGGGAGAGATCAAATGTGGCTCTGATAGACGATTCGGCGAATCCTAATTCGGAGCCAATGCGCCTTCCGGTGGCTCCTTCATGCGCCAAGTGCCGGACATGCTCCCGGCAATTAGGAATTTTGGTCCTGATGAAACGGCCGAGCCCTCTGGACTTTTTTCCATCCAGAGTTCTTCCCATGACGAAACTTCACCCAGTTGCAACAGTTCTGATTCGGGAACATCGGGCTGCCCATCGGCCCAGGCGGCCACCAGTCGCTGAACCGCTGGCACGGTTTCGGGTTTAATGAAACTGGCGTCGTCAAACCAACGAAAGTAGAAAGCTATAGCACCACTAACACTGCTGTTTTCGGGCGGTGCTTCTGAAAGTCTTCTGATAAATCCACGATCACGACGAACAACCAAAGGCATCGCCAGCGAATTATCCATCGCAATTGGGCGATGGTCGATCCATCCGTTGATTCCCCAACCGACGAGCCTGTCTGTCACGAACATCTCGAGCCCTTGAGTTGGCACAAATACCCCTCCGGGCGAGACACATTTTTGGTTCCATGCAAGCACTCCAAGCGGCGACCGGAACCCAGCCAGCATGTCGGACGACTGAACGTCGATCTGCGCCAAGGTACGGTGATGCCTCAGCGAATGGCCGCCCCCGTTTATTTCAACGTCGACCGCTTCAACAAAAAGCGGATGCGTACGAAATGACTCCGGGGCGACGTAATTCTGCTTCTCAGCAGTGGCTGCGAGAAGCCCATTGACAATCTGAACATCGTCCGGAGTATCGATCTGATAGCTCTTCCCTGCCCATCGAAACGACATCGGGAAGCGATCCGCACCTGAGCTCTGAAGCCTGTGCGCTTGAAAGGAACGCTTCACGTGCACAACGGTTAGCTCGTTTCCAATTGTAATCGTGCCCCGACGATCCAGCGGCCAACCGTAGTCGAGATCCTGAACTAAAACTTGATACCGTCCGGCAGGAATGTCTGTAACTTCCGCGTTGTCCTTTGGCCTGATGAATCGCCCCTCGCCCCAGGTAACATTGGAGCAGTATTCTAACTGTTCCTCTTCGAGTCCCTCGAAGCTCTCTCTTCTGATCCTGATGATGAGCCCTGGTTCGTTGATCCACACCTCGTCGCGTGCGGAATACGATGCAACTGGTGTACTCGCACGCTCAGTTAATATTTCGACGGCATCTGCAAGCGGAATTGATGCTGTCACCTCGGTCGATATGGCATCATGATTGATAGGGAGGCCTGTTGAGGTCTGATCTGATGGGATTGCCGTTGGAATGCGCGATCTGCCAGTCTGAACCGACATGGGTGCCTCAATGTCCGGTGGCGGTGTCAGCGAACGCACCATGACAGGCTCTGCTGTGATGATGGTTATTCGTCCCGGCCCTATGTTGGCTGTGGTGGTGAAGAATCGTTCCTGATTCAATAGGCTGTCGCTGTCATAGGCAACATAGATATTGCGTATTCCCTGAGTCGCCGTTGTTCTCCATTCCCCGGGTCCGCCGGGTTCGAGTGTCGCCCGTTTGCCATCGATCGTGACGTATTTGACGTTCTCCGCCACCGGGGTTCGAATCACGCAATAGGCACGCGGTCCAAGCTCGTCTGGAGCCGGCAGGTACGGGATAATCAGCACAGTGGCAAAGCCCAGACTCGCCATAATTGCAATGCCGAGCGTTCCAACGATGATCCACTCGAGCAATATCCATGGAGTTCTTGCACGTTGTGCGGCCTGAGGAGTTGCGAGCACAGGCGCGAATCGCATCGAGCGCACGAGTTCGGCGAACGACAATGGCGCCGAGTTTTATGATCAGCCATAACATCAAGGCGATCAGCAAGAAAAATATCAACAATGCAGAGGTCTGCTTTGAGCCGGAGCTGCTTATGCTTAGTCCCTGATGTATCGCAATTCCCGCCGCGCACAACGCCACGAACACCAATGACTTCGTCGTCAATCCAAATCCACTCGCAGCCGGCGATGGTGGCGCGATTTGTCGCGCGGCAGCCGGCCGATTCTGAATGAACAACTGCGGGAACCAACGCGTCAGCAGCCAGAAGATGATGGCAGCCGAGCCGAAGACAAAGACCGGTGCGCCAAGCTCAAAGTAGCCTCCCTGCTGACGAATCAACACACCAAGAATTCCGCCTGGAATGATCGCCAGTAGGCTGACTACGAAATTCTGTCTGTTGATCCAACGGCCGCACTTGCAAACAATGCGAAACAGATAGGCGGCCGCCCAAACCAGCAATCCCGTCAGAAACGGCTCAACATCTGCAACATCGGCATAGATCGCTCCTTGAAGCATTGCAAGGAGGAACGAAATCGCCGCTATATCCGGAAGTTGGCTATTCCACCAGATTTCCTTTGCGTCCTCTTCAGGCAAACTCGCCAAAGGTGGCTTTGGAGGTGACTGGGCAGCACCTCGAGGTGAATTGTCGACTCTGCTTTCCAGTACCTGTACCACACCCTCCGCCGTCTGAACCCGTCGTTCCGGTTCCTTCTCCAGCAACCGATGCACGAGCTCACACAACCATTCGGGCAAGTTCGGATTGATCTGAGCCATTGGTCTCGGCGTCTCCTCACACACCTTTTTCATCACGGCCAGCATATTGTCCGCACGAAACGGGCTGAAGCCGGTACACATCGTGTACATCACGCATCCAAGGCTGAACAAGTCGCTCCGCTGGTCGACGATTTCACCGCGAGCCTGCTCGGGAGACATACATTGTGGCGTGCCGAGGATCTCACCGGTGTGTGTGATCCCGCCATCCGAAGTCGTTCGAGCCAGGCCGAAGTCGGTAATCTTGACTCGCTCGACTCCGTTCTCCAGCAGAATATTAGCCGGCTTAATGTCGCGATGAATCAGGCCTCGCTTGTGAGCGGCTGTGAGTCCTTCTGCGATCTGCCGAGAGATACGAATGATCTCCTCCACCTTCAGCGCGCCGACTCGTTTGATCTTGTCGTGCAGAGTTTGGCCGACAATACATTCCATGACCAGAAATGGTAATGTCGTTCGCTCGGTACCGAGTGACGCTTCCTCGGTTCCTTCGACGGCAAAGATCGTCACCACATGAAGATGACTGACAGCCGCCGCCGCGCGAGCTTCCCTAAGAAACCGCTGCCGTGCTGAAGGAAGCCGCGCCAATTCCGGAGCCAGGGCTTTTACGGCGACGATTCGCTGCAGCTTCGGATCATAAGCCCGAAAAACGACCCCCATGCCGCCGCGGCCGATCTCCTCAAGGATTTCGTAGAGCCCCAGCCTGCCAAGCGTTCCTGGCGACTCGCACGCGGCCAGATAATGCCCGATCGGAGTTGGCTCCACAGCCACGGCCGGCTGTTGAAGGAAGTTGCCCGCCTGCTCATAAGCGACTAACAGTGCCGTAACCCGCTGCCTTTGCAAAGAATCGGCGCACTGCAAGCTGAGAAAAGCCTCCCGCTCCGTGCCGGATTTGCTCAGCGCAACGAGAAAGATGCCTTCGACCGATAACGGATCGACACTTCCCAGATTGGCAGGGTCGACGGTCATGGACTCAGGCTCCGGGATCTCGGAATCTTGCGATGGGGACATGGGTGATCTCCTGAAAGAATGAACTTCTCCAGGAGATGCGTCAAACCCCTCCGCCGCGCCTCACGGGATTTCGAAAGATTTAAGATTACGCATCAAGAGCCCGTGATTCCGCCAATAACTTGTCGGCCTGACGATTCCGAACGGGTCGATGGCCAGAGTGAGTATGACCAGAAGACGGTCAACTCCGGGCCTTTGTTACTCCGTTCACAACGTTTGGCAACGGCTGACCTTTAATGGCCATAATGGCCAGGTTCGCGGCCGTTTCCCGCAACTTTCGAACGGCCGTGACACTGACGGAAGCGATGTGCGACGCAACGATGACATTGTCCATCTTCAGAATCGGATGATCAGCCGGGATTGGTTCCGGATTAAAGACGTCCAGTGCGGCTGCAGAAACATGTCCGGACTGCAAACTGGCCGTCAGCGCGGCGGGATCGATGAGATCTCCACGAGCCAGGTTGATCACGATGACTCCCGGCTTGGTGAGTGCGAGGGATTCAGAATTGAGCATGCCGCGAGTTTCAGCGGTCGATGGGCAGTGCAATGTAATCGCATCGGACTGAGCCAGCAGTTCACTCAGGCTGACCGGGACAGCTCCGGCGGCTGTAATGTCGGCCGCAGCAGCGATCGGGTCGCTCACGAGGATTCGACACTTAAACGCCCGCAATCGCGAAACCACTTCTCGCCCGATTCGGCCAAAGCCCACAACTCCGACCGCCATATTCTTGAGCACCTGAATGCGATCCAAAGGAGTCGCTAATCCCCAGCGTCCGCCTTTGACATAGTTGGAGCTGGTGGCCACCTGGCGAGTCGTCCCGAGCAGAAAAGCGAGCGTGTGATCGGCGACTTCGTCGATGCAGTAATCCGGAACATTACAAACAGGAATCCCGCATTCCTTTGCAACGGCCAGATCAACATTGTCGACGCCAATTCCGTACCGAACAATGACCTTGGCCCGTTTCATCGATCGAATAACGTCGGCATTCACGGGAGCAAACTGCGTGATGACTGCATCCGCCTCGGAAACAAGAGCCGGCAGCTCGGCCGCAGACTTCTTTTCCTTCCACGCATTTAACTGGAAGCCAGCTGCAGTAATCAGAGATTCCTCGAGACCCAGATCGGGAAAGGTGTAGTCGGTGACCGCAATTTGCATTGTGAATACTCGCTTTTTACTCATGGACAACGAGGTTCATTGACCTCACGATAGCACTGATCGTCTCAACCATGTACGACTCAACGAGAACCGCGTATGATGTGGAGCAGTCAAACAAGTTGGATTGCACTCGTCAATTGTTCAGCGCAAACCAGTTCATCTCCTGGAGATAATCGATGAAAAAGCTTACAGCCGGTTCCTTGTTGGTTTTCACCTTTGCTGCCTGCTGCCTGCTGCCCTCGTCCCTGCTTCAAGGCAGCGATGAATCCAAAACAGAAGCTCGCGAAGAAGCGTTCTCAAAGTCTATGGAGAACTGTGTGCTCGTTGGATCCTTCACCGTCGACGGCAAGGAAGACGGCGAACCTCTGAAGGCCGAACGGTATGAAATTGAAAGCGTTGCCAAGGCCAATGACAATCTCTGGATTTTCACCGCTCGCGTGAAGTACGGCAAACTGGACACTAAACTGCCGATCACAGTGCCGATGGAATGGGCGGGCGACACGCCGATGGTCACGCTGACAAATGCCAGCCTGCCAGGACTCGGCGAAGGCTTTTCTGCCAGAGTGCTTTTCTATGAAGATCGTTACGCCGGAACATGGCAGCATGGCCCGGTGGGCGGCCATATGTTCGGTAAGATCGAACGCAAGAAGAAGTAGGTGCGTGGTCCGTTCAGTCGCGGCCCGGGAATTGGCCCAAGATCATTCCTATGTTTGGTGTGCCTGCGTTCGCCTGGGCGAACTTGTCACACCCTACCAATTCAAACATTTCCTGTAGGGTGTGACAAGTGAGCCTCAGCGAACGCAGGCACACCGATTTGTCTTTATGCAGCCTTCAACGACCGAGCATTTGCGGCCCATTGAATCCATTCTGTCACTTCAGCCAGATCAGGCTTACGGCCATTGCGGATGATACGTTCGCCTTCTTTGGTCCTCGAGAACGGCTCCACGATCGCAAAGAGTTCCGCTGGTTTCTGAGAGGCCAGGTTCTCCGGCGTCGTCACTCGACAGGCAACCAAGATCTGAGCGTCATGGCCACGCAGTTCAGGAATCTGGCACATCAGTCGCGACTGGGCCTGCCACTGCTGAATCACGGACGACGTAATTCGTCGATGATTCAGTTTCTCGGCCAGTCGATCCGGTGCCATACTCAGCAGGTCTTCGATCGTCCGTACGCCAATCGTTTCCATCATCTGAGCGGTTCGCGGTCCGATCGAAGGGGCTTTTTCCACTTCACTGGTGCGACTCAAAAAGAATCGCATACCGCCGGTTCGTTCCGCTGGGGCAGACTCTTCATCAACCGCAACGGGCTCTGCACTGCGCTGGCGAGACACCTGTCGTTTGCGACGCGCTTCGCGGCGGGCTCGACGATCATCAGAGTTCAGGTCACCCACAACCCGTTTGCGTTTGCGAAGTCGCAGGTCACCTTCCGGGGAAGCCGCCGTTGCGACGGCACCTTCGACCACAGCATGCGCCAGACTTCGAGGAGTTGATTTCACAGAGAAACGACTGCGAGTGTGGCGAGCATCGTCGAGTGAGCGAGTGAACTGCCCAAATCGAGCCCAGTTGATGGACTGTTGACGATCGATCAGGCGGCCACCGCGTCGAAATCGACTTCCCGCTTCGGACCTCTGAAAATCACTGACTCGATCGTAAACAGTTTCAGGACGGAGCCGACTGAGGTCTTCGACCGTTGTGATCCCGGATGCAAACAGCAACGCGGCATCACTGCGACGCAACATCGGGACGCGAGTTGTCAATTCCGCCTGACCACGAAGAGCATGCAGACGATCGACAGAAAGCAGGAAGCCTTTGTGTCGAGCCGCCTCTTCCAGTTGAGGGACCGTACGGCTCAACAAATCATCAATTGTGAGGACTCCGGCCGATCGCAGAGCTTCCAGTTCACCAAGCGTAATCCCGGCGAGGTCTTCTACACCGTGATCGACTTCCAGATAAAACAGCCAGTTCGTTGGTGTTGAAATATTTGTCGGCGTCGCTGCGATCGTCTCGACAGGGGCTGGCTGAAGATACACAATCGGTTCAACGACCGAACGTTTCACTTCGACTGGAGGTTCAATATAGGCATGCAGTGGAGCCGGTGGTTCGGGAGGCAACACCACGGGAACTTCGATTCGGGAAGCAAACTGACGAACATCCGCATCGAATCGAGCAAAGACATCCCGAGCGTCCTTTCGACTTGTCAGCACGATCACTTGCTGCCCCGCCTGAGCCAACTCAGACAATAATCTTACCGCCGCCGTCAGACGCCCCTCGTCGGCCGGAATCAGCACTTCATCAAGAATCAGCGGCACATGGCCGTGAGTTTCTCTGCGAACCTGAATCAATGCAAGCCGAAGTGCCAGTGCAACGGCATCGCGGGATTCCTGGCTTATCTGTCCCGGCGTCTGTGGATCGACATAGTGAAGAGTATTCAACAACAATCGGTCCGGCTGAATCGCGGAAACTCGGTGAATCTCACCCAGACTCAGTCGTTGAGCGTACAAAGAAGCGAGTTCGAAAACTCGCGAATGATTACGCCCCTTGAGCCGCTCCATGACTTCCCGCAGACTCACTTCTGCTCGATCAAGCTGCCGTCGCTGATCTTCCAGCAACGTGATCTCCGCATCAAGTCCCGCAATCTGAGCGCGGAGTGCGTCGAGCTGTTCGAGGCTGGCGGCTCCGGCAAGTTCCTGACGAAGTCGTTCAAGCAGTGATCGCTTTAAGGTTCGTTCACCGTCGGCATTTGTACGCTCACTCATCAATCGAGTACGTTCGGCTCGCAACTGCTGCAGTTGGCTTTCAATCTCTGCTGCAGATCGGAGTTCCGCTCCGGTCGTGATACCACTGGCGGATGACTCACGGTGTCCGACGAAATCACAGGCCCCCTGCATCTGCGGAATGACGGATTCCACCAGGATATTTTCTGATCGAGCCAGATCCGCGCGAAGAGAAGCGATCTGCTGCTCCAACAAACGCTCCATCTCAGTCGCCTCGGCCAAAGTCCGGTCGGCAATCCTGAGTTCCTGAGCATCAAAATAACTGGCCAGGCTCTTTTCGTGATGCCCCAGATATCGACACAGCGTCGCCACTTCGCCGCGGATAACCCGGGCAAGATCGGCATCGCGACCGGATTCAAAAACGACCGAACCCGGAGCGTTCAAACGATCAGTCAGGACCGTCACCCGATCCTCCAGTCGAGACACAATCGCGCGAATCGAGCGAACATCTTCGTCGGGACCGGATGCAAGAACATTGGCAACCCGTCGACTATCTGCTTCGTGAGAAATCGAGCCGCGAATTTCTCTCCATCGCTCAAGACGAGTGGTCAAAACACGAATGTTATCTTCAAGCTTCTGACGATTCAGGGGAAGCACATTTCGACGACGAATCTCCGGCAGCAGCAGTTCAAGGCGAGCGATCTCTGCATCAATCTCGCGCAACCGGAGGTCGGTACGATCGATGAAAAGAGTCAGCGTTTCAATTTCACGAAGCAATTGTTCAATTCGGCCAGGAAGATCGGCCGCTGGCTTTCGTAATGACGCGATTTCTCCCTGCAGTTCGCCTTGTCGACGACGCAATTCGGAAATGTGATGAACAACGCCTCCCTGCACACCGTTACCGTCACGGTCACGAACGGTCTGCAGCAATGCCGCTTCCGATTGTCGAAATTCGATATCGCTGACATCCGTCGCGGAACGAGTCTCCAGGCACAAGCGTGTCAGGGTGCCGAAGCGAGCGGATTCTTCGAACCCCGGAGCAAAGACTTCGCGATACACGTCGGTCGTGACCCACGCCGGCAACTGATTGTCCTGCACAACAAACTCTGAGCGATCCTGTTCGTCAGTCACGCTGAACTGCTGCAGGCCTGATGGAGCCCATGACCGGCGAACATTTCGCACTCCAGCATGAGACGACACACGAATCATGCCAGACTCTGAATGCGTCCTCGGAACATCCGCGTTGAAGCTTCGCGGGGAGCCCCACAGAAGTTCCCGCAGAAACCTGACGAACGTCGACTTCCCGGAGTCGTGAGCACCGTACAACACCGTGATTCGTCGGGAAAGATTGTCCACGGCTGTATTCAACAGCGACCCAAATCGATCAATTCGCACATCCGTCAGTTGCATTGTTTTATCCCGAATTTCAACGGATCGAAAAAAGCCTCAAAAGTTCCTGTTTCTGCCCGACGTGAATCAGGCCACACGTCGCAGCAGATCAAGCCCTACTGCGGCTTCACTGCCACATCCAAGCGGCAAACCAATCACATGCGACTCCGCCATACTGCGTCGCGAAGATTCTCGCTTTAATCGCTCGCGAACAACGGCAGAGAATTCATTGGCCACGGCCGAATGATGCCCGGCAACATCCACAGAACTACTGTCCGAAAAACGAATGCGACACGGCCAGGCTCCCGAATGCCCCGCGTTTAAACCTACGCGAAGATCTCGCAGCAAATCAATTTCACAGAGCGATTTCGCTGCCGCAGAAGTCATGCTGAGATGCCCGTCGATGACCCATTCCACAACGGTCGTACACCGACCGGAAGTCCCGATGGCACGACTTCGCTCACACAACATTTCACGCAATTGCGACGCAGGCATTCCGGCAGGGAACGAGATCAACTCCTGCGAGAAGCGAATGACATCCGTCGAGCAGAAGCGAGAAGTAATCGCCTGACGATGCAGATCGGCTTCTACCATCTGACATCCGAAGTGACCTCGCTCAACTGGCCCCAACGACTGCGGGCTGCCAGCCGACATTCTCAGGTGTCGATCATGAGCCACTGCGACGCCATCAAATGAGTTTGCCATCGACGACGGCACCGTTGATGGTACTACGACGTAAGCCAGATCTGACAACGGACGAACAGATTCTACCGGCGAAAACTCAATGCCCAGTGCTCCCGACCGCGCGGGGACAAGCCGAGAATTGACCGTCCACTCTGTCGTGCCAGACGCAGAATTCCAAACATCCAATCTCTGACCGGGGTCCAGCAGGATCGCATCGAGGCAACGCAAAGCGGAATGTTCGGACGCTGGATAGCCCGCCAGTACCAAGCGGACTCCATGCTCACGAAGTGATGCCGCATGAGACATCAGCCATGCCAGAGCGAGGTCCAGATCCTGATCGGATTCCGTGAGTCTCCCAGCGACGACAAGGAACTGACAACGACCAGCAATTGCAGCTTCAATCACGTTCACAACCGCTGTGCGAACTGCTGACGACGCCACTTTACGCAACCAGTCGGGACTATCAGACAATCCTGCAACCGGGGATGCCAGCCGTAAATGATCGGTATGCAAAAAACGAATTGTCGACATCCATGCCTCCCTGCATCGGAATCAAATGCTTTTCAAACGACATTGCCGGCGGTCCAAAACCCCCGAAGCACCAAAACTGTACAAAATCACCAGAAGCACAACCAGACCACTTCGGCAAAAACTGCCACTCGGGGCTATTTCGGTGCGTGACGGTCAATGCTCGCCACGACCGATGAGTGGACCTTTCCGTTCGTCACGACCATGCCTTCGTTCACCGCCATCGTGGAACCCTGGCTGAAATCCGCAGCAGACCCCTTGATGTCCGTCACCTGTCCACCGGCCTCCAAAACGAGAAGCACGCCGCCAGCGTGATCCCAGATTTTCTCCTGGTAGCCTTTGCGAGTCGGCAGTCGCAAATACAAATCTGCATCGCCCCGGGCGACGGCAAGATATTTACACTGGCTGTCCATTCGTACGGGCTCTTTGTGAATCGCCAGATCTCCGGCAATCAACCCTGACCAATCATGAGAACTATGTCCGGATTCCACGGACTCACAGAATAGTAACTCTGAAGTCACATCGGTGGCAGAAACCTCAATCGCCTTCGCCGCGCTTTCCGGACGATCCAATGGCTGAGCCCACGCACCCTGACCGCGAATGGCCCACGCCAATACTCCGTCGGGCGACGATGGATCTCCGGATGGCATGTTAGGACAACCCAGCACACCAACTTCGATCACGCCATCAATAATCAGCGCCAGCGAAATGGCATATTGTTCTTTGCGAAGGAATCCTTTCGTCCCGTCGATAGGATCCAGTGTCCAGAAACGCGGGCTGTACTCTGACGCGCCGCCGCGATCGATCCAGTCGCAAACTTCGACCGGAGAACCACTCACGCCCGCCCTGGCACATTCTTCGACAACTCGCTGGAGAAACTCTGCCCCGGCTGGCTGCCTCAACTCGGCCGCACCTTCTTCTCCGATAACCGGGTCCTGAGGAAAATGCTGTTGCAGAACGCGACAGACCAGGGCCTGACTCGCATAGTCAGCGACGGTCACGGGGCTATTGTCTTTTTTTGCAAGAGACTCTGTGGTGATTGACGACTGCACCGAGCGACACGCCACGGCTGCCTGTCGAACCGCTTCCAGAGCAGCTTTTAATTCCATTTCAAACGACATTTAAATTCTCGCGAGCTAAACCCTTTGAACCTATCCACATTAAAAACCGTGCTTTTGATCAGCAGTCAACGAAGGTAACGAAGTTCAAGCATCTGCGACTCGTTCGTTTCCTTCGTTCTACTGTCTACGGCCACGATTGAGGGATGATTGAGGTCATGATCTGAAAGATACATCCCGCGATCACCATGCCTCAATCTATCCTGCCCGAAGAACAACCTCTGTTCAGACCTTGTCGCTAATTTACGTCGCGACAGGCACTTACTGAGTGGCAGGGAATGATATCAACCGCGTCGTGTTGGAGGAGTGTACACGGCAGCAAAGCTGATTTCTGTCCGCAAGGACTCACTGGCCTCAGCTCGTCGAGCTTCAATGCGAACGCCGTAAGGCTGTCGCACCGCAACTTTCAGCCGAACCTGGTCATCGCTGGCAGGTTCGCATTCAACTTCAGGAAGCCCTGCTAACGGCGGCGAAAAGGGAACATGCAGGTGAGCCCGCTTCTGCCCCACTTCGAAGAACACCTGAATCGTGCCTTCAACCATTTCTCCACCATGGTCGTCACGAATACGCTCCAGACGCATATCGGCGGTTGATTGTTGCACGGACCGAGTAACACCCGTCCCGGCCGCCGGCGTTCTCGCCTCCGTCAGTGAGTCCTCAAAATCTTCCGATGGAGATTCGGCCTGCTCCGATCGTAGCTCCTGCTCACGAATCTCCCGATCCATCTCACGCAGAGATTTCTCCCGGGATCCTGGTGAAGGCGGCACGGCCGAATCCGGCTCCGATAGCGGGCGAGGTCGAAAACTCGGAGCGATCGTTGACGGCAGCGGTGCTGTAAGAGCAGTTGAATTCATCGCCGTATTCAATGAGACCGCATGAACGGGGGCGACCGGCGGTTGAGGTATCGTCACTGGTAGCAATGAAACGGGCGGAAGACTCACAACACCCTGACCGTGCCCCGAGTTCGCCAACGCTGTGTTCGCCGTCGCTGACGAAGGCAATGGCGGAGGTGACGTTGGTTTTGGAGGCTGAACAGGCGTCTGGAAGCCTACGGGGGTCTGAAATCCCACTGGCGCAGACGTTTTGCCGAAGGGCTCCGTCAACGGTCGCCTTGAAGACGTTGAATAGTTGCCGGCAACGGTAGTGCCAGTTGCTGCATTCCCCGAGGACCCACCTGATGAGGTCGGCGGATCTGAAGATCTTACCGTCGGCTTCGGCAAAGGAGTCAAGTTGCCCCAATAAGGCTGCGAATTGGGAGAAGGCCCAACCGGCATTGGCGGCAATGGAGGAGGCGTTAGTTCGGATGCCCGTTTCGACGACTCCGGCTGCTCGTCGACTGCTCGCCGACGTTCGGAACGCGGTAATTCTTCCGATCGACGTGACTGCGACACACCGATGCGACTCATCTGCCGACCGGTACCGTAGAACGGATCCGCCCAGGGATCTCGAGCTTCCACAGTTCCAGATGGGCCCGTCTTCGCTGGTGCCGATCTGCTAAGCCAATATTCTGTTCGCGGCGCGACATCGTCAAATCGAACCTGCGGCGCATCAATGTCGAGTTCGGTCAGGTAGGCATCAGTCAACGGCTGAAGGTAAGACTTGCGATCTCGCGGAATCGCAAAAACCTCCTCCGGCAACGGACTCATGATCGCGATGATTCCAAATACGAATACGCCGATTGTCAGCCATGGCTTCAACGGCGAACCAACAGGCATCAGATGGTAGGCGATGAAGCACGGCGGTAGCAGTGTGAGCATGCCGGCAAAGAACAAGCCAGGGGACTCTTCAGCAGAAGTTTTCCCCGGAGAAAACAACAACCAGCCAAAAATCGCAAGGAATGTCGCATACGCGGATAGCAGCAATGCGGCAGGCTCCCAGGCCTGAAATCGGATGATCCGAGAGTGCTGACCGCGCCATAACAGCCAGGCCACAACCACCAGCGATACCCAGGCCATAATGGCCAATGCACGTCGTCCCTGAATCCGCCGACCATGAGATGATGTCATGCGAGCGGGCCTCCTGCCTTGATTGTTTGACACGCAGCGATGAAGACCACGCTGCTCCCCCAGATTAAACAGTCTCCCGGAACCGCCTGAAATCTAACGGTTCACAGGGAAGGTCTGCAAGGTTTCTCAGCCACCGTTTTGCGAATCATCGCAGTCCGCAGGCTTTCAGAAACTTCTCTTCAAACTGAGGATCGGGCATCAGGCACGGATGTTTGTACTGCTCCGCGCTGCCTCCGGAACCGGATTGACGCAAATTTGTGAATGACTTCCATGCATCCGGAGACAGCTCCTGAACGCGGATCATCTGCAGCCGTCCGGTGTGGCGTTTCTCACCATATTCAACGTTTCTGCGACAAAGATCTTCGTCCACCGCTATCGCGAACTCGCTCTGCACATTGTTCTGAGCGGTCAAAGCAAGCGGCCCGCGTCCAACCCCATCACTTCCGCCAGAATCTCTCGCTGCGATGGCAGCCGCGCGATGATTCGCAGGGTTATTGCTCAGTCGTCCCACATAAAGAGTATACCCCGGTGGTTCTCCCCAGCACGGCGTCAGCGTGTAGATCTGAGGACTGAAGCCGGTCAGAGTGCACGCGGTTCGCACGGACTCCACGACCTGTGACTCAGCAATCTTTTCTCCAGTGATACTGGAGATATGCGCGCCTTTGTGGCGGAACTCAAGGATCGGAGTGCTGCCATAAAAGCCGACGCAGCGTACTACGTCCTGAATGTTGTAACGATACAACCCGGAGCTGGTCGTCAGCAGAATAAAATACTCACGCCCTTCTTCCAGTTCATGGGCTTCCAGAACAACTGGCTGAGTCGACTCTGATTCTCCGACCGGAATAAACTCAAAGAAGTGGGTTTGAACTTCAAGGATGCCGGCGGAACTGTTGTCTTCCAGAGGAAGTGTCATTCGCCCTTCGCTGGCATGCAGTCCATGGTCACGGACAGGCACATCATCAAATTGCTGTTTCAGGCGAGGAATATAGGCGGCCGCACTTCCGCCGCACCACACCCCAAGCACTCCCAGCATTGGCCAGCATGATCGTGGGCGAAAGCCACCGTGCTCATGAACGATACTCTCAAGGACACTGGCTCGCTCACGATTCGCCCTCAGGCGTTTTCGCATGAGACCACGAACAGACTCGGGCAGCTGACAGCCACTGAGACCACCATCGCGAATGTCACGAATCAATGACTCCGCATGCTGATTGGCGTGATCCAGCAACTGCAGCAACGTACTGGGATTTGCAGTAATCAGCATCCCGACATAAGGATCAGCCAACGCCATTCGGAGAATTGTATAGCGTTTGGCTTCGGCGTCACCAATTTCTGCCACAGCCGAAGGAACCGTATACAACGTACGGACGATGGTGCTCTGCATGGCGGCGACCAGTCCGCTGATGTTGCCGCACGGAGTCCCGCCCGGCGTCGCAAATCTGCGATGACTGCTGCTGATCTGAACGATGTTC
>CAIXQV010000602.1 GCA_903921605.1 uncultured Planctomycetaceae bacterium
CTGACGGCCCGTGGGTGCCCTCTTCAACGCGATGGGACCGCCGTCGATCGTTCGACTTGTTTTGATGAGATTCGAATGACGTCATGGCCCCCTCATGTTTCACCATCGAAAAACCATCATCGTGCTTTTCTTGCCTTGGCAAACTGTTCTTCCAGATCAATGAGAGCCCAGACCTTGAGTCGGTTTTCGCGGCCAAAGCTTGCCAAATACGTTGGATTCTTCGTCCCTTGCAATGGCCTCGAGAAACTCAGACCGATCACCGCACCGTCATGTGCAGTATCGCCCTCTCCGGGCAATGGGACAGAAAGTGTCGGATCTGCAGAACTCAGGTCATGAATTGCAATCGTGCCGTTCGACTTTCCAATGGCAAGCCAGCGGCCGTCCTCTGAAAGCTTTGCTGTGCGTGTCAGCTCCGGACTCAGCGGGATTCCCCAGACACCATCACTGCGTCTTTTCTTGCCTGCATTCAGATCACCGACAAAGACCCCGACTGCAGTTCGAATGATGACACGAGACATTTGCGAAACGAACTGCACAGTGACCGAATCACCAACGCCTGCAAAACCTTCCTCTGGCAGCGGCATTGAGGCGGTCATGTGCCATTTCTCGTTTCCGTGGCTATACAGCCTCACACTGAAGCCCGAGGTACCATCGCGTCCATGCGCTACCGCCAGAAGAGTCTGATCATCAGGTGAGAACGCCAAAGCAGCGAATCCAGCTCCACCGTCTGATTCCGTGAAAGAACTGCCGTCGATCGTATCCATCGGAGAAAGGACTTCGAATCGCGACAAGTCGGTGGTCCGACAAACGAACAACTTGTGATCCTTTCCACGTTCAGAGATCGCGACCGCCAGTTTGTCGTCTGTGTTTCCAAACGCAATGGCTTTAGCCCGTGTATTGAATCCCTCCGGCATCGAGATTGGCAGACCGTCGAGGGTCTTTGCATCAAACAAGGCGAGCAATTGATTCTGGGAATCACTGCCAACTTCCCGTGTGAAAGCCAGAATTGGTTTTTGTGCTGAGCGACACCACGCGACTGACGAACTATGAGTCAGATACTTTGGGGGACTATTGTCAAATAAACGATACGCTGAAACGCCCGGCATCGTCAGCAGTTGATCCTCCATCGTTGAAAAGAGCAAATCCTGTACGGGCTCAGTCAACTCAAACTGCTTTAGCGGTATCGCAGAAAGTGTGTCCCAGACATCGAGGTAGCCTTTGGAATCCTCCTCACGAAGCGGAGGAAAGGATGCAACAACAGTACTGCCATCGCTGGAGATCTGAAGGGGCACTCGAATACCTTCGGAATTCTCCTGTGGGAACTGGTAGTCTGTTGGTATCGTCTGAATAGCTCTGCTGTCTGACATTTGCTCAAGTTGCTGGCGAAACGCATCGAACGCCTTCTGATCGATTGGTAGTCCGGAATCCGGCGTTCCAAGCCCTTTCAACGCACTGCCCATGAGCTGTCTTACGAATGACCGTTGACTGGAGACAAGTTCTCGTACAAGACCCTCCGGTGTATTCTCGCGAGCAGAGGATGTGCCGGACGATGTTGAATTTGGCGTTCCTGAGGCAGCAGCTGCAGCAATCGCCTCTGGCAATGTCTTTACGCTTTGAAAGTCTTCGACAAGTTCTTGCGACGGTGTCCATGCCGGCTCTCCAACTGACGGCGACCTGGTCGTCGCTTCTCCATTCCTGACAATTTGATCCTGGTAAAGACCTCGAATTTGTGAGTTCCTTGCAGTCCCAATACCCGCCAGCAAGTCCTTAAGATTTCGCCGATCACCCATCCGTGGCATTGTGTCATCCTGATTCTGCATCCGCTGAGCCTGCAGTTCGCGCCGGACAGAATCCTCCTGTCGCAGTCGTTGACTCAACGGATCGCCGCCACTTCGCCCGCTACCGGGCAATGAAAGCGGCAGTTCCTCAAGAATTCCGGACGATGTACGTTCCTTTACCTCGGCCGTTGTGCGTTGCCGAAGCGTGGCGAGATCCGGCAGTGGGTTAATCGAAACGGTTCCCGACGCATCAAGTGTTACGAGGCTGTCCGATGCCTCA
The DNA here is from genome assembly GCA_903921605.1 of uncultured Planctomycetaceae bacterium. Next base: position 2,059 of record CAIXQV010000602.1, read on the forward strand.
GAAAAAGCTAGTGCAGAAACTCGTTGATCCTGCCCGGTCAGGCTCAAGACCTGTCGCGGAGAAACCCCTTTATTCGCAAGATCCCAGACTGAGACCTCGTTGTCCGCATTCACAGTTGCCAACAATTCCTGTTTGCGGTCAAGTCTCGCCAACTGCGGAACGCCGCGGTGAGCGAAAGAAATTGTTCCCGACGCAGCAGGATCAGGAGAGTCTATCAACCAGACGGATACGGCGGCGAGATCCGTCCGAGCAACTAACAACCCACCTCGTAGAATGACCTGGCGAACCGGGCTCGCCGTGGTGAATTCGTGCACCTTTTTTAGCTCTGATGATGCTCGATCCCAGACGGTCACGATGCCTTCAGAGGTGCCCGTGGCAATGCGATCGCCCGTTTCATCAAACGCGACGGCTGTCCCTTGACCGGAGGTGATTGACATTGTCCCGAGTTCACCAGTCCCGGCAATCCGCAGTACGCCCTCAGCGTCCAGAAAGAGAAGGGTATTGTGTGTCACATACAAACATCTTTTGGCCACAATACTCAGTAATTGCGTGACCAACCCTGATTCAATGTTTCGAATCTCAACTGACTTCTCGAGGTTTAAAAGAATGCTCATCCCATCCGGAGAAAGTTGAACTTCGCTACAGTCCGGTGGAACATCAAACGTCTTCACAAGACCGGACTTCTGGTCATAAACAGAGGCATGTCTAATTCCATTTGAGCCCGTGAACAATGCCACACGAACTCCATCGCTGCTGACACTTGAGCCCCGAATGCTCGAACTCACTTCAGTACTTTTCCAGTAGACCTTGTTCTCCGCGTGTTCCGCGCTGACGAATCCTTTGTCGTCCAGATAGATCGCGCCCGTCCCGTTAGGAAGCAGGCGAGAATCCTTGACAGTCTGCGAGGGGCGACTTGTGAACATTTGCTGCTGCGGCCACTGTCGTACTTCGCCGCTCTTCAAGGCCGTTATCAGAAACGGCGTCCCTTCAACATAACTTGCGCTGGTGATACCAGGTACGGGAAGTCTACGAAGCCGGGTTCCCTTGGCGCTCCACTCTTCTGTGGAATCGATCCCATACAAAAGCAACGTTTCACCCGTCAAGCCGACCGCAATCCTGTTTGCCGCAACTCCCGGTCTGAAACTATTTGACTTGCTTAACGATTGAGTACTAAACACCGTCAATTCACCGGAAACCGACAACATTGCCAGATGCAGGCCGTTCGGACTCACGCCACTGGCGACAACTTCTGTGTCAACCGCTGAGGTCGCAACAACATCCCCGTCCGCACTGATAATCTCTACTTGCTTTCCAGAGACCACTCCCAGCTGCAATGCACTTGTCCAGTATAGTGCCGAAACCTTTGCATTGCGTTGGACTGAATGACGCCGCCTGACGAAACCAAATGAGTAAAGATTCCCATTCTTCTCGATGGCATACCACTTCCCGGTATTCCCGACAGCCCCAAGCTCTACGCAATCCTCTCTGAATTGTAAACCGTCGCCAGGAGTCCCATCTGATCGAAATCGAACCAACTGTCGCGTTCCGGCGATAAGCAAATTCCCGTCTGAATCATGGCCAAATGTCCGTGATCCGGGGCCGAGACCGATCTTGCTTGCACCGTTTCTGATTGTTCCATCCAGACGGAACACAAGGGCTTCTCCCAACTCGTCGCACACAGACAATTGCTGAGTAGTTGACGAAGCACAGAGTGAGACAATGGAACGTCCATGTTTAACGATATCGCGGTGATTCGAAAGGTCCGGCGACCAGCTTCGAACAACTCCATCCCGACCAGACGTCAGAATCTGATTCTGAAGCACTACAATTCCGGAACAACCTCCCGGATGTCCAGCCTGCGGCATACCTGAGGACTGAACTCCTCGCTCCGCAAACTTCAATGCTCCGTTACTATCGGTGAGCAAGCAACCCGCCGACGTTGAAAACATCCGTTTGTAGTCCTTATCAACCGCTAACGATTGAACATTGGACAACCTGTCAATTTCAAACAGTCCGCACTTGTCTACCCCAAAATTCAGCGTCAGAGTGTTGTTGGCTCGGTCCATAGACACTGAACTAACAGGGCCTTCGACTTGTTGTGTTTCAATCCCTGTTGCGGAGATACGTTCAATCTTCCCGGCACTGCTCACGGTCACCACGGTTCCTGCATCGTCCGAGAGTTCGGAAAAGACAGCGTCGGTTAATTCAATTGGCCGAGCCTGGCGGGTCCCCAAATCAAGGATCACTGCTTTCCCGCCGGCATCTTTAACCAAGGCCAGATTGCCTCCAGAGGAAACAGAAAGTGACTGAGCGTTGGGAACTCCGGTGCTCCATTCCGATGTCACCAGATTCTCAAGTAATGACACGGTCCCCGCCGCGTCAACCTGAACAAGTGCTCGTTGATCCGGAAGCCATGATCGCACGGCAGCCGAACCGGAGAAGGCAACTGTCTGCAGACTTTTCTGAGCACGCACTGACCAGACCAATCCCTCGCCAGCCTCGGGTTGTATCCAAAGATACTGCCCATCGTCTGAGATCATGACGGTGCTGCCGGGAAGAGGATTCATACCTGCATCGGTATACTTATCATCGGAGAATGCCAGCATGTTGCCGGATTCGGTGATCAACACCGCAGCCCGCTCAGAAACAGAACCGTGAAGAGATTTGATGTTGGCCACTCGCTCATCGATCACGACCTTATCATCGCGCCCAATACGAAAAACTCTTCCGCCGGAGAGCAGCATTGTCGTTTTGCCACAATTGACGATCTGATCTTGATCGGAGGCCTTAAATGAGATGTCATTGACTCTAATATCGCCCGAGGCAGGGCGAACTTTTAAAAGACGTGTTCCGCAAATCGCCAGCAGATCGCCGTTGTCCGCTCTTCGACAAAACTGAGTCGCTGCCCCAGGAAGATCGACAAGGGCTTTACGAACACGACCACCCTGCAACTCAATCAAAGAGACGGACTTCGCCCCGGGAGAAGTCACGGCGCAACTTTGATCGCTGATCCAGGTAAGCAGTTGCACTCCATTTTCGACCGTGACGGTCGAAAGCAACTTGTAGTCATCGGCGACGGACAGGAATCTGATCAGTTTCGATTCGGACGCGATCGCAAGGATTGATCCAGATGGGTTTAGCCATGCTGCTTCTGCTCCCTTGAATGACTCACTGACGGACGTCAGTGCTGACGACGGTCGGGTCCAGCGTCGAAGCATCCCCTGAGCGTCCAGCGAAAGATAAGTTCTCTCAACGTTCAAAAATCCGACATCCACAATCTGATCCATCGTCGAATGCTGACGGAGCAGTTGACCGCTGACTGCGTCGTAAATATTGGCGGTTCCTTCCGCAGTGATCGATGCAAATCGCGACCCATCAGGAGAAATATGCAGATGAACAGGACGTGGCAACCCAGAAAGCTCTTTTACAGTTCCCGTGAGAAGATCGATGGCAAAAACAGACATGTCCGTCGAGGCGACTCCCAATGCCTGGTTTGACGCGAATTCCGCCAATCGAATCTCGCCCGGTAATTTCTCCAGAACCGGCGCCGTGTTCTTGATTTGAGTCGGCCAATTGCAGACGGTTCCGTCGCTGGCTCCGGTATAGACAAACTCTCCCGATTTCCCGATTCGAATTTGGGTGACGCCGGAGGCATGCTGCCCCAGCATGATCAGCTCAGACTTTTCTCGAAATAGCCACAGCGACACTTTGCCTGAGGCGTGACCAAAGGCAACCAGATTACGTCGAAAGTCCATTGCTACGCAGGTGACGTCTTTATCATCCGATTGGCGCGTCGCAATTGCTTCACCGTTGGACAAATCGACGACAAGCTGTTTCCCCGACTGAAAAACGACAGCCAAAGCCGCAGCGACTGGATCACTCGCGGACGCCACAACGGCTTCGCCAGAAAACTTCGCTAGAATCTGGCTCTCACCGGTGTCCCAGATTCCGGCGTTTCCTTGTTTATCAAGAGTTGCCAGCATTCCATCGGAGGAACACTTAAGTTGACTCATTGCTGTTCCGCCCGTGGCAATCAGCTTCTTGAGACCGGTTGCTTCCTGAATTTCGACCTGACCACTTTCGCTCCCGATGATCACCGAGTCCCCATCCGTATACTCCACCGCTGTGATGCGTTTGAGACTTGTGGTCAATTCCTGCAGAGCGGCATCGCCTGACAATGCAACCGTCGTCAAGCCTCCGTTGGTATCCGGCGCGGCAACTCGCTTCATGTCGCCAGAGACTGCCATGAGTCCACCGGCAGCGGTAATGCCTTCTATTGTCGTTGACGACGCCAACGGCAGGTTCCAGGCTCGGGTCTCTCCGTCGACTGAAATGGCAAAAAGTCGCTGAGACTCTTCCTCAAATCTGACGTCCGCAACGGGCTGACGACCTAAGCTCAATTCGTTTGTCCGGCCGCTCGCAACATCCAGCAAAACCACGGTGCCGGACGAATCGCCTGCGGCGATCAAACTTCCCTTTGTATCTACTGTGAGGCATGTCACGGCCCGGTCACCTAAGGGCATTGTTCGAGCTTTACCGGAAGCTGTCTCCCAGATCGTCACAATTCCTTTCGCAGTCAGCGCCGTTGCAAAACCTCCGCCGGGACTCACTACCAGATGCTCAAGCTCAGTACCTGATCGTTCAAACGGGCGAGTACTAGTGCTGTCGTTGACTCGCCAGAATCGCAGTTGGCCATCCGCTCCCACAGTCACCATTTCATCTCGCGTCGGAGAGACAGCCAAGTCTAAGGTTCCGCCAGGATGTCCCTCGAACCCTCTTAGAAACGAATCTGACGCGATCGACTCTTTCGCGAATTTGTCGAGCCCAAGCGTTGACTGATACTTCCAGACCTGGATTTTCCCCGAGGGAAGAATAGCCGTGATTAAAGCTCTGTTTGCATCGAATGTGAGCTTATTGATCTTGTTCTCTGCCGCCGCCAAAGACATCAGATTAGTTCGGCGATTAACCTCATACACGCCGAAACGACCATCTCCACGTTCCGCTACTAACAGACGTCCATCCGAAGACAAATCCGCTGCAATTCCCTCACCAACGGGCGATGCGGCGATGCCTTCCACAAGTTCGGCTGGAGCTGCAGGGCTTGGTGCCGTGGCTGCTGCGCCGAATAACCCGAGACCACCACCGCCAGCAGGTGCCTCAACCTGTGCTGCAGGAGCCTTCGTTGCCGGCGGAGCGGCTGCGGAAGCGGCCACCGCTGGAGGCGTTGGTTCTGCCTTCGGTTCACTCGGAGGTGCTGCAGGGACTTCGCCGGGCTGCGCAGCGTCGGTGGCTACGCCTCCAGATGGTTTAAGCGGTTGGCTAAAGTCATCACCTCCGCCACCACCACAACCAATGATGGCGGCGATGACGAACAACGCCACCATTGCAGAAATTGAAGTTCCTGTCTTCATCACTCGTTCCGTTGTATCACAAATGTATCACTAACAATTCCAAGACCAGAATTTGAGATCTACCGGTCCGTCATTGAACCCATTGACATGAAGTTGCGAGGGCAAACCAACTACGGCTGGTCCGGGAGGCTAGTGGTTTAACGTTAAGAATTGATGATTTTTCTGAAGGTCACTTCGCAGAGCCTGAATAAAGGAAAATGCTGCCGGCCAAATTTTCTTTCCGTATGCATATTCCGTACACCGGCTTCATCAGGAGTTAACAACTGGCAGAGTAGAATCGAACCACTTTGTTCCGTCTGGCCGACTCAATCGCAGAATGCGTTTTGGTAAGGAAAGCGGTTCGAAGAATTCCAGAGCGTTTCGTTGCCAGGGAGGACGCAAAGCCCTGGCATCATTTCGAAACGGCATATTGCAAAAACTCGATCAACAAGGAGTAACTGGCGAATGAATCGTGCCGACGTGATCAGCCTCATCGGAACTGGTGAGGCAAAAGATAGTGAGTATGTTCCCGTGGCTTGTTTGTTGAATAGCGGTTACGGCTGCCTTGGATATTTCAATCACGCAATCAACGACAAGCTTGAAGAGACTCTGGTCATTCTGAACGCCCAATTGGTGGACCTCAGAGCGGAAGAAGGACACTCACGTCGCGGCCAGGTTTCCGACTTCAATGACTTCCTTCAGGATGTGGTCGCTCGGCATGTCAGAGCAGAGAGCGAAGCCTTCAGCGACGCCGACAACAACGAGAACACGATTCCGCTGACGGCAGTGCCGATCAGTGAAATTGCCATTCTTTATCCAGTGGCTCATATCGCGGCCCTGTTAAAGTCCATGCGAAAGGTGAAGCAGGCCGACGGAGGCCCCCACGACGCAAATGTCCCAACCTTTCTGGACTTCAACAATCGCAGCGTAGTGCTCAAAGTCCTTCGTACTAAACTCTGGTAGCCGGAGGCGTGTTATACTTCGCTCGGGGCAGAGTGAGATGTTTCCCTGTAGCCGGATTCGTGAGAATTCGGTGCGATTCCGCGGAAGGCATCCGAATTCTCACGAATCCGGCTACTCTCAACACACACCACTCACAGTATAAGTCGAACTGCTGACTGGCATTAGCGCGGCATCAAGAGTTTATCTCTGGGTAGGACGGGAATTTTTGCCCGTCGAAACCCTCCGGACAAGAATGTGCAACCTACCGCACGATTTCGCAATCTGGCAATTCTAATTGCAGTTGCTGAATAGCGGACTGCGAAGTCTGAGTACCGAACAGAATCAGCGATCTCAGACCTTTCATTCCCGACAGGTGTCGCAGCCCGACGTCTGTAATGCCTGTGCTGTTCAGGCTTAGTACTCGCAGTGATTCAATCGATGACAGAGGGAGAAGATCCTTGTCACTGATGGGCGTCAAGTTCAAGTACAACACTTCCAACTTCCTGCAGGCCGCTAGTGACTTAAGCCCGGCGTTACTGACCTGACAACGTGTCAGATCCAGCCAGTTCAGTTCCGGAAGTTGGGCGATGTTTGCAATCCCGCTGTCTGTCACCATTGAGCCATTCACGTTGAGATGCTCAAGCTTTGCAAACGCCCGGGGATTTGCATTGTGTTCAAAACGAATCCCCGTCGCACCAATCTCAAGTCGATCCAGACGAGACAACATTCCAAGTGCGTTTAATGACGCATCGTCAATTTTGCATCGGTTCAGATGAATCTCCGTCAGACTCTCCAGTCCCCCAAGATGCTGGAGTCCCTGGACGGTGATCTTTGTCTCATCAAGAACAAGCGATCTCAGTTGACACGCCGTTGCAAGAACTTGCAGGGCGTCATCATCAATGCGACAGCGTTCCAGATTCAGTTTCTCCAGTTTCTTCATTCGAACCAGCTGCGGAATGGCATCATTGTCGACCTTCGATTCGATGAGTGACAACTCTCGAAGTGAGGTCAGTTGTTCGACATTCTGCAGCATCTCGTTGGTAACGGGATAGCCGTAGAATCCGTTCATTTCCAACTCGACGATATCTGCATCAGTGGCGGCCGTCGCGCGGTTCTCACCATGGGCAATGGGCAAAAGATGAACAAGCTGGCTCGCGATTAATGCCTGAAACTGATCTTTTAACATGTCGATTTCAAGCGTCTGCAACGCAGGCAACGATTTCAAATCCGCAAGTCCTGAACCTCGAACCTGTGTTTTTCGAACATCCAGAGCCTCCAAATGCTGCAGCTTGCCAAGGCGAGCAAGAGACTCGTCATCGATCGCGCATTCCGTCAAGGACAGGAATCGCAGGTTCACTTGATCACGCACCGCCTGTATGCACGAGTCACCATCTTCAAACCCATTTAATGTCAATGAATAAAGGCTACCATTGGCTTTGAGGGCTAAGAGTTGCTGTTCGGAAGTGTTATAGGACGCGAGGCTTAACCCAAAGACCGGAATACTGCGGGGAAGTTGTTCGATTCTAAGCTGCTTGCCCGGAGTTGGCTGAAAAACTCGGGGATCACGACGAGTCGGGCTAAGTCCGATTGATGACATCTGCGATACCAGCGAATCAATCTCATCCCGATTCACAACGACATCAGACCAGCGAAGCCAGTCAGAGGATTCATCAATGGCCAACAACTTGTTTGGTGCCAGCAGAAGCACAACCAGCAAAGCAATCAGTTCCGTCTGACAGAGTCGGGGCTGCAGCATAAAGACACTCCTCAACCCTAAAGTTCAGCAACATCATTCGCCAACAATCTTAGTGGTGACCTTATTCTGTTGGATGTCAAAGATCTCGGCACCACGAGCTTCCGTGTCCGCTAGGATGATCTGTCGGCCACCTGGATCCAGATCATACTTGTCGAAATAGTTTTCAATCTTCTTCTCCGTTACAGAAGACAGATCACTCGATACCTGAACAATCTTTCCACTGGGGGCGACAGCGACTATGGAACCATCTGTTAAGCTTGTTACCGCAATAAAGCCTACGCGTTCTTCGATCTGTTTCTCCAGTTTCATTTTTTCCAAAGAGAAGATCAACAGATTCGTCGTGGTGCAAAAATAGACGTACTTCATGTCGGGCGAGAACTGAACTGCCATCATGCTCCCGAGGGACCCTCCCTTCACTAAGCGGTCCAATTCTACCTTGGCCACTTGTCCGCTTCCCAGGTCTGATATCGAAAGCACACCGCGTCCGGCTATTGACAAGGCCATTTTCTGATCCGGACTCACAAGACAACGTCCTTCGAACGTGGCCTTGATCACATGAGTTGCCTTGGGCTCGAGTGTCTCTGCATTTAGCAATTCAAGTTTCGTGCCTTCACCACTGGGCATAAACAAACAATAGAGGTTGTCTTTCGGGTGAAAGCTTACGGCCAGTGGTCTTTCCGATAACTCCCTTTTCGTGCCGGCCGATGGATCGAAATCGTCCTCTGCACGTAGTCGCGTCAAAGTCTTCTCGGCAAGCACCAGAATCCCACCCTTGTTTTCGATCAGTAGTTCCTGCATACCTATCGGTGCTGGAACGCGAGCCTTCAGTTCGCCGGTAGATGCTTTAACGATGTCCAGCACGGACTGCTTCCGCCAGACAACAGCAAGGTCAGCTGTCGCACACAACCTTACGTTTTCCACACTTAACACGGGAAGAGAAGAACTGCCGCTGACAAACGATCCCACGTTGGAGGCTAGCCAGACGCCGCCGAAAGCAAGGATCATTGTAAGAACCGCCACTGCACTACCGGCTTTTCCCGGCAACGCAGCGAAGATGTACGAAGGCGAAATCGCCAGCAGCGCTTTCGAGAATGACTTTTGAAATCGCTTTCGCCGTATTTGACTCGGAGACATCCCGAATTCCTGGAGCGTCTGCTCGGCGCCCCGACGAACCATCACGTCCCGATCCTGCAGCAGCGGTTCAATGTGTTCTTCACTTCCTTCAAGCTTCAGCTGACCAATGGCTCGTAAAGCCTGATAGCGAATTTCGGGCTGTGAGTCCTTCAACAGTGCCAGCCAGGACGGTGCAGCCGCTGTATTTCCAATTTTCCCCAGTGCAAGGACTGCCTGAAAACGCACGACCGCGTGATCTTCTAACGCAGCCTCCAGCAGATCCAACGATGTTTTATCCTGGAGATCTCCGAGTGCCCGTGCACAGGCCCCGCGGACATGCTCATCTGTGTCCGCTTTGACCATTTGCTTCAGTCGTGGAAGCGCTC
>CAIXQV010000603.1 GCA_903921605.1 uncultured Planctomycetaceae bacterium
CGAGCAGCACCACTTCATCGCCGCCCGGCAGTACTTCCAGCAGCTCGTCAACGTCGTCCAGCAGTACTTCCACGAGCAGCACGTCGAGCTCATCTACATCCTCAACGTCGTCTTCGACCACATCCACACCTGCATCGACCTCTTCAACAAGCTTCCCTTCATCAACCAGCATGCCGCCAATGGGTGGCATGTGAATTTGACTTCAACTCTTCAGGCTGGTGGACAATGAAACTGACAATTGGAATGGCGACGTACAGAGACTTTGATGGTGTGTACTTTTCGCTGAATGCTCTCCGGCTCTACAACGCGGACGTCATGCCCAACGTGGAACTGGTGGTCGTCGACAACGATCCGGAAGGACCTCAGGCCGAACGTCTGCGAGGTTTTCTCGGTCAGGTTGCCGAGGGAGCAGGCGTTCCTTATCCGGCCGACCGGAAGCCGGTCCGTGATTTTCCGCAGCCGTATAATGTTCAGTACGTGCCAATGCCCGGCAACACGGGCACATCGGCACCCAGAGACCACATCTTCAAAGTCGCTACCGGTAATGCGGTCCTCGTGATCGATTCGCACGTGCTGCTTTGGCCCGATTCCGTGCGACGGCTCATGGACTTCTACAAGCGCAATCCCGACTGTCGGGATCTGCTCTCAGGCCCATTGGTGCTGGATAGTCTCGCCGGAGTTCACACGCATTTCGCGGACATGTGGCGAGATGGCATGTGGGGCACATGGGATACAGATTCTCGTGGTACCTCGATTCACAATCCTCCGTTTGAAATCCCGGCGCAGGGGTTGGGGCTGTTTTCGTGTCGCCGTGATGCCTGGCTGGGATTCAGTCCGCACTTCCGGGAGTTCGGCGGCGAAGAGTGGTACATCCATGAAAAATACCGGCAGGCAGGAGCCAAATGCCTGTGTCTGCCTTTCCTCCGCTGGCAGCACCGGTTTGCAGACCCTGCCGCCGGACGCACCTATCGCCGCAGTGTGGAAGGGAAGATTCGCAATTACATCCTCGGCCACCAGGAGCTGGGGCTGCCGCTGGACCGCTTGCGTCGACACTACGTCGATGGATTGAACGAGGATCCGCAGTCGCCGATCAATGCCGACGGGCGACTCACGACCGAACAGTTCGATGCCCTCGCGGCAGATCCCGTGACGTATCCACCCCGCGTTTCTTCCTGCGGTGTCTGCAAAGCACAATCTCAGGCCTATGAAGGCATGACGCTGGAGGACATGTTTCAGAAGGCCCGCAGCACTCCGTCCGACATCAATGAGCACTGCGACAAGCTCCGCGAACTGGCCAGCCAGTCAGAGACTGTCATTGAGTTCGGCATGCGACATGGTGTGTCCACGGTTGCCCTGCTGGCTGGGCAACCGAAGCGGATGATCTCCTACGACCTGAACCACGATCCGATCGCGGAGATCCTGAAGTCACGTCAGGGAACCACAGAATTCTCATTCGTACAGGGCGATTCGCTGTCGGTCCACATTGAGCCCTGCGATCTGCTGTTCATCGATACCCGTCACACGGCTGACCAGTTGTCGAACGAATTCCAGCGGCACGCCGACAAGGTCCGTCGCTGGATCGTGCTGCACGATACCCAGATCTTTGGCGAACGAGGTGAAGACGGCGGCCCGGGACTCCTGCCGGCCGTGCGGCGATTCCTGAATGAGAACCCGGAATGGTCCGTCGTGCATCACACGCAGGCCAACCATGGACTGACGGTCCTGAGCCGCGATCCACGTGACAAGCCGGCCTTGCCCGGCACTGTCAAGATGGCGGCCAACTTCACTAAGTCGCTGGCCGCTCATGTGGCTGATGGACTGCAGAAAGTTGAAGCTCCGGAACTCCAGCATCGCCTTGAGATCTGCACTCTGTGCGATCAACGAAACGACGATCGATGCAGCGTCTGTGGCTGTTACCTCGCCGAAAAGGCGTCGTGGCGATCCAGTGAATGCCCGCTCGGGAAATGGAACCAGAAAGCAGAGGTCTCTCATGTCGAATGAACTACCGTTTGTCAGTTGCCTGTGCCCCACCTATCGCCGCCCCAGGCTGCTCAAAAACTCGATCGCCTGCTTTTTGGCACAGGACTATCCTGCCGATCGCCGAGAACTCATCATCCTCGACGACGCTGGTGAACTGGAAAATCAAACCGGTGATCGCTGGCAGATCATCAGTATTCAACGCCGCTTCCGATCGCTGCCCGAGAAGTTCAACGCCCTCGCCGGGCTGGCGCGGGGAGAAATCCTTGTCGTCTGGGAAGACGACGACATCTACCTGCCCCATCACGTCAGCAGCCACGTCACCGCCATGGAAGGCCATCTCTGGTCAAAACCGTCCAAAGTCCTAAGTGACTACACAGGCCAAATCCAGGAAGAAGACGCGACCGGCCGCTTTCACGCCAGCCTCGCATTTACGCGACAGACTTTTGAACAGGCCGGTGGCTGGCCGTTAACGCTGCGAGGTGACTTTGATCAGCAGTTGATTACCCGACTCCACAGCATCGGACCAGCCGGAGATCCCTGCACAATTGCCAGTCCATCCTACATATTCCGATGGAGCTCGACTGGGGCTTACCACGGGCAGGCATTGATGCGAGGACCAGACGATGAACACTGGTATAATCGAGTTGTCGTATGATCATTGATCATCATGGGTTGAATCAGGTCGTCAGATAGCTCGACGGAACTTTCCTGCTGCAGTTAAACCCAGGATTTGCGTCTTGGCAGCATCTGCGTTGTCATTTTCAAAGTGGCAGCAGACACGAATGTCACTGTCGTAGCGGACGTTAGCGCGCAATGTGGTCTATGATCGCGCGAGTAGAAAATGTAAACTCGTGCGACCTGAGGCTGGTCTTGATTGAAAAATTCCGTCTCTGGTATGAATCGCAAGCCCTCTCTGGCGAACCTGTC
>CAIXQV010000604.1 GCA_903921605.1 uncultured Planctomycetaceae bacterium
AGGTTGTGGTGATGAGTCAGGGACATATTGAGCAGACCGGGACACCTCAGGCCGTGTTTGATAATCCTGCGACATCGTTCGTCATGGATTTTCTGGGCAACGTGAACGTGTTTCACGGTCGAGTTCAATCGGGGCGAGTTCAGATGGGGCCGTTCAGTCTGCAGTACGATGAGTACCAGAATGAGGAGCCACGGAATGCAACCGCCTACGTAAGACCTCACGAGCTGGACATCGATCGATCACCTTCACAGGCATCGCTGCTGGGAAAAATCAAGCAGATTAATCCGGCGGGTTCTGTGCTAAAGGTTCGAGTCGCCGTCGAAGAGTTTGGCGTTGAGCTGAACATCGATGTGACGCATTATCGAGCCAAACAGTTGGAGCTGAAACTCAACGATATTGTCTACGTGCATCCTCGATCAGTCCGCGTCTTTATGCCGGAGACAGATTATGTGATTTGATTTCCACACGCGGAATTCGAGATTTCATATCTCAAATTTCGATTTTGAAATCCCAAACCATTACGACTCCCGACACAACCCGTGTTGACGTCAGACCTGTAATCCCTGTAGATTCCTTAACAATACTGCTGACCGAAAAACTCGGAGGCCGTTGCGTTTCATTGAAAACGCAGCGGCCTTTTTTCGTTTGTACTTTTCAATTTGGACCCTCCTATGCCACGCTGGTTTGCTGATAATTCTCTTTCCATCGGTCGTACGCCGCTCGTTCGATTGAACCACGTGATCGATGGCGCTCCCGCCACAGTGCTGGCAAAGATCGAAGGACGAAATCCAGCCTACTCAGTCAAGTGCCGCTTGGGCGCCGCCATGATCTGGGATGCGGAGAAAAAGGGACTGCTCGGACCGGGCAAAGAACTGGTCGAACCCATCAACGGTAACACGGGCATCGCACTGGCATTCGTCGCTGCGGCAAAACGCATTCCGCTCACGATGCCAAAGACGATGAGCATCGAACGAAGAAATTTGATGCTGGCCTTTGGGGCAAAGCTAGTGCTCACCGAAGGGATCTTTTTCTGCTGAAATGTGGACAGTCTTCAGTGAAGTTTTACCGAACCGATCAAGTCTGCAAATTGTCTGTCAAATAAATATACACGACTGTGTTGATGATGTATTTGTGAAGTCAAGTTTTCCGGGACGGGAGTTAAAGGTACGGTGAGCATGAAAATAGAACGCTTCAGGAAATCTCCAATGACATCACGCCTTCCAATCGTGCTGTCGTGTTTGCTGTTTTCAGTGAGTCTGGCCGGCTGCGGTGAGGCCGCAAAGCCATGGGAGATTGTGGTGCCGGCCAGCGGAAAAATTGCCTTCGAAGGTAAGCCCGTTGAAGGAGCAGAGCTGACATTGACGCCGGTCTCTGCTGAGGTCCCGGCAACAGTTCGCCCGTCTGCAAAATCCGTTGCTGACGGATCCTTCAGTTTGGGGACCTACGGCACCGGCGATGGTGCTCCCGCCGGCGAATACAAAGTCAGTGCTGTCTGGTTCAAGCTTGTGAACAGCGGGGGCAGTATGGTGCGAGGCGATAACGCACTCCCTGCAAAGTATGCGAACCCGGAAACGTCCGGGATCCGTGTTGTGATCAGTGATTCGGAAACCGCGATTCCTGCGATCGATCTTAAGAAGTAGTGATAGCGTGCTCTGTTGGTTGATGCCGTTTGTTTTTCAGGGCGTTACTCACGCCACTTCCATTTTAAGAAAAGGTCTCAGGGTTTATGAAAAAGTTTCGTTTCAGTTCATTGTCTGTGGCTCGTCCGGACTCTCGACGCGGGTTTACGTTGATCGAACTACTTGTTGTGATTGCCATCATTGCAATTCTGATTGCATTGTTGCTGCCTGCAGTTCAGCAGGCCCGTGAGGCTGCTCGTCGAACACAGTGTAAGAATAACCTGAAGCAACTCGGACTGGCGATCCACAATTTTGCAGACATCTTCAGTGTTCTTCCGGTTAGCAGTCGTCCTCCAGGTGTGGGCACGAAGAGACTAGCCGGATTCGTGAAGATCCTTCCTCAATTGGAACAGGCCAATCTGTATACGAAGTATGACCAGTCACTTCAGTGGAGTAACCCCGATCCTACGATGCGATCCGTCGTGAGCACTCGGTTGCCTGCCTTTGAGTGTCCTTCATCCGCTGCTCAACTGAAACTGGACGGCGACCCGGACGTTACGACGACTCCATCAGGATATGCGGCCAACATGGTTGCTACGTCAGACTATGCACTGTCAAAGGGAGTGGATGTGAACATTAACGCCTTCCTTCCAACTACGGCTCAGGCGACATTTCCGATCACTGGAAACTTCGTCGACCCAACGGCACCTGCTCACAGATACTTTGCCGGCATGCATGCTCAGAATGTGGATTCAAAGTTCCGCGACGTGACGGACGGCTTGTCAAACACGGTTTCCGTGATTGAATCGGCCGGACGACCAACCGTTTACCGCCGCGGTCCACGACCATTCGGTGTTGTGCCGACCAACCGCGTGAACGCCGGTGGATGGTGCCGCCCGGCGAGCGATGTTCTGGTAATGAGCCAGCGCGCCGACGGCTCCGCTTTGGGCGGAACGACTCCCTTTAATGCAACCAACGGTCACAATGTTGGAGCCGAAACCTATCCGACCGGTGCCTACGGCGTTCAGGGGACAGGCCAGCCGTTTTCATTCCACACCGGTGGTGCTCAATTCCTCTTCGGCGACGGCAGTGTGGCCTTTATCAGCGAGAACGTTGACCTTACTCTGTTTGCTGGCCTCATAACACGCGGCAACGGCGAAGTGGTTCAGGTTCCATAAGCATCTCGCACAGCTCTTCCAACCTTATACCGGACAGCGTCCCAGCGCTGCCCGGTTTTTCCATTGCACGAAGGATCTGTGCGATGTCTGAACCTGGACTTCGTCTGACAAATCTTGATGCACTTGCCAAAGCCGCAGAATGCCTGCGGACGATTGCTCACCCGCATCGCCTGAGAATCCTGAAGATTCTGACACAGAGCGAACATTCCGTCGGCGAACTAGCGGACGCGTGCGAACTGCCCAGTGGCATGCTTAGCCAATGGGCGCATCCCTGGTGGATCGGCCTCTCAGGCTTCGTCGGAGCTGGCCTGATCTTCGCCGGTATCACCGACACCTGCGGCATGGGACTCCTGCTGGCACGCATGCCGTGGAACAATGTTGGGTCGTGCGAGACGAAATAGCGTTGAAGAGATCTTCCGATCGGCCACTACTTGAAGTTCTCATGTTTGAAATTTGAGATCTCAGAATCTTCAGCTTGCTGCCTATTGCGAACGCGCTCCGTTGCGAAATGCGGGTGGCATAACTCTGGCTGGCGGTCAGTTGATTTAGCCGCGTACTAAGCGTTTGGGTTTAACGGCG
>CAIXQV010000605.1 GCA_903921605.1 uncultured Planctomycetaceae bacterium
CAGAATCAATTTCATGTCCGGAAGTTATGCCCCCGTGCTGTCCAGCAGACAACTGCAGGCAGCGCTTATCGTATTCTTTTGCTGTATTTCTCCGGCGTTCGCTGAAGACGACAACAGTGCTCCATGGCGTTACACGACGTCGCCTCCCCGTAGTTGGCTTGAGAGCAAATACGACGACGTCAAATGGAGCGAAGGACCAGGCGGTTTTGGCACGGCCGATGTCCCCGAGCTGCGCGCGTTTACCGAGTGGACGGCCTCAGAGATTTGGCTGCGACGCTCGACCAATCTTTCCGCGATCCCGCAGAATCCAGGCTTCTACATCTATCACTTGCAGGACACAGAGATTTATCTCAACGGTCAGCTTGCCGCAGAACTTCGCGGCGCAAGTGATGGGTATGTCCGGGTGCCTCTGAGCAAGGAAGCTGCAGCAAGACTCGTTGAGGGCACAAACCTGATTGCGGTCCACTCCTCTGCTGCAGAAGTAGAGAACAATGCCTCTGAAAACGCGTCCGGAAAAACACCCCGTTTTATTGACCTCCATCTGATTGACGGAAATGCCACTCCCGCTCTGCCCGCCAATTCCGGATGGGATTGGTTCATGAGGCAATGGAAGATGTGGTTTAGTATCGGCGTCACTCTCGTCGTTCTGATCGCCCTGATGTATGAGAAGCCAGCGGACCTGGTCTTTGTTGGTGCCATTATTCTGCTTTCGCTTTGCGGCGTGATCACAGTTGCCGATGCCTTTGGCGGCTTCATTAGTAACTCGCTTCTGATGGTCGCCGCATTGTTTGTTGTTACAGCGGGATTGAAGGAAACAGGAGTTGTCGATGCCGTAGGAGCTAAAGTTCTCGGGCCAGCGCGTACAGAACTGGGCGGCCTGTTAATGCTATCGGCCTTCGCGATTGGGACCTCAGCATTTTTGAACAACACTCCAATCGTCGCGATGTTGATTCCCGTCGTGATTTCGTGGTGTCGCAAGCAACACGTCGCTCCATCGAAACTGCTGATTCCTCTGTCGTTCATGACAATTCTTGGCGGTTGCTGCTCCCGTATTGGCACCAGCACGAACCTTGTCGTGGATGGCCTGATGAAAAAAGCCGGTATCCCGGAAATGTCGTTCTTCGAAATCGGATATGCCGGAATTCCATGCGCAATAATCGGTGCCATCTACATGCTGACAGTGGGGCGTAAACTTTTGCCGGAACGCAAAGAATTCATGGAGCAGCTTGGCGAATCACGCCGCGAGTATCTCGTTGAAATGGTTGTCACGCCTGCCTGCAGACTCATCGGTCAAAGTATTGAAGCGGCCGGACTTCGTCGCCTGCCGGGACTCTTTCTGATCGAAGTTGATCGTCGCGGAACAGTCATTGCGCCGGTCAGCCCGGACACGGTGCTTGAAGCCAACGATCGTCTCGTGTTTACAGGAATCGTTGGCACCATTGTGGACCTCAAAAAGATCCCCGGTTTGGAAGCGGCTTCCGACACTTCCGATGCATCCGCCGTTGAACAACGAAAAAGAAGGTTGTGTGAAGCTGTTGTCAGTCGGTCGTCTCCGCTGATCGGACAAACCGTCCGTGACGCCCAGTTCCGATCGCATTACAACGCAGCCATTGTTGCGATCCATCGTAACGGCGAGCGACTCACAACCAAGATCGGTGATGTTAAGCTGGAATCGGGCGATACTCTGCTGATGCAGACTGGTGCGAATTTTGTTCAGGCTCATCGAAATAATCCAGACTTTTATCTGGTCAGCGACGTCGAAGGTTCGCAGCCTCTGCGGCATGAAAACTGGTGGGTCGCCATGCTCATTTTTGGCATGCTTCTGGTGGTGATGTTCTTCGGAGGAAGTGACACGGCAATGTTGGGAGCGTTTGTCGCAGGTGGCCTGATGGTGCTGACACGATGTATGTCGGCGTCAGACGCGCGACAGACCATCGAGTGGCCAGTACTGATTGCCATTGGAGCCTCCTTTGGCCTCGGCACAGCCCTGGAAAAATCCGGAGCTGCTTTGTTTCTTTCCAGTAAGCTGGTTGCGATCACGCAACCTCTTGGCCCGTATGCCACGCTGGCCGCAATTTACTTCGTGACGATGGTCTTGAACGAATTGGTCACCAATAACGGGGCTGCCGCTTTGGCGTTTCCTTTCTGCCTGAAGGCTGCAGAACTCAGCCATTGCGATTCTCGACCGTTTGTAATGGCTGTCGCTTTAGCCGCATCCTTCGCGTTCGCTTCACCAGTTGGCTATCAGACGCATATGATGGTGTTCGGGCCGGGCGGTTATCGCTTCAGCGATTTCGTTAAAGTCGGAGTTCCGTTGAACATCCTGCTTTGGATCGCCTGTGTTATCCTGATCCCAATGATCTGGCCATTTACCGTCTGATCCTGATCCAACCGGAGAACTGTCGTCACATGTCGAACGAAAGCCTGAAGTACGTACCTGATGCTGCACTCAAGCTTTTGCCTGCCGGTCGGATCGGCGCACTCAAGGATAAACTGCTGTCGGCGGCCGAAGAGACTCTGAAGGATGTCGATCTATGGCAGTCCGGTGGACCAATTCCTGCGGCAAAGCAGCCGCTCGATGCCGGATTCATCCAGTGGCCTGAAGAACTCCTCGCGGATTTGCAGATCAACCGCGACAAAAGTCTCGTGGCAAGGCTGGAAACCTGTGGTGCTCGACTGCGGGAGGCCTCGGATTCTGTGGTTGTGCTGGGGATTGGCGGATCCTACATGGGCATGCGAGCCATGTTCGAAGCACTCCGCAGTCCGTACCATAATGAACAATGCCGTAAGACTCGCGGCGGGATTCCGCGTTTGTATTTCGAAGGCTGGAATGTCGACTCCGATCAACAACAGGTTCTCCTGAATCTTCTTGAACAGCGAGCCGATCAGCATCCCGATTCGATTGATGGTCGCACGTCTGTGATTGTGATCAGCAAGTCAGGCGGAACCCTCGAAGCAGCGGTTGCCTTCCGAACATTCCGCGAACTGATCGAACGCAAATTCCCGAAGCTCGCCAAAAGCCTGATCGTTCCAGTGACCGGTGATGCAGGTCGTCTTCGCAATCTTTCCAATGCTGCTGGTTACGAAGACGTCTTCTCAATCCCGGATGGGATCGGAGGACGCTTTTCGATCCTGACCGCAGTGGGTTTGCTCCCGGCCGCCGCCAACGGCATGAACATCCGCGCTTTGCTGCAGGGTGCGGCGGACATGACGGAACATTTCCGCAACGCACCGTTTGAAGAAAACATCGTGCTGCAGTACGTAGCAGTTGGACATGCGTTCGAGATGGATCTGGGCATGACAACGCGTCTGCTATCCACATGGGGCAGCAAGCTGGAAGCTGTCGGCCTGTGGTACGACCAATTGCTCAGCGAAAGCCTCGGTAAGCATGAACGCGGGGCAACTCCACTGACCGTCGTGAACACACGAGATCTGCACAGCCGCGGACAGCAGCATCAGGAAGGCCGACGCGACAAACTGATTACAAACCTTTTGCCCGGACGACCTCACAAACCGCCAATCACCGTGCCAAAGCACGAACTTGATCAGGATCAACTGAATCAATTGGCTGGCGTTCCAATGCCCCGCATTCTGCAGGCGGCCATTGACGGGACGAACAAGGCTTATGCCGACGAGCAACGCCCGACAACAGATCTCGTTATGCCTTCCATTACCGAACATGCTCTGGGGCAACTCTTCCAGATGCTGATGCTGGCCACAGTCGTGGAGGGCCGACTCGTCGGTACCAATCCTTACGGTCAGCCGGGCGTGGAAGCCTACAAGAGAAACATGCAGGCCAATCTTGGTATCAAGTAGTTAATGGTCAGAAGGCCCGGCGGTGAACTATCTCAAAATGCCGTAAGTCGTAGGGTGTTGACAAGCGGAGCGCAGGCAAACCATTTTGCTACCATTTGGTGTGCCTTCGCTCCGATTGTCACCCCTACAAAACACTCAGGTTCAACAACATGCGTTGCAGTGAACCAGGAACAGAAAGTGAAAACTCATGAGCACAACGATTACGTTCCTGGGGCACGGTGCGTTTCAGATTCAAACCGCTGGCAAGACGATCCTGATTGACCCTTTTCTGACCGGGAATCCACTGGCCTCTGTCTCGGCAGACAGCGTACAGCCCGACTATATCGTTGTCTCGCATGGGCACGGTGATCATGTTGGCGACACAGTCGCGATTGCCAAGCGAACGAACTGCCTTGTCATCACGAACTACGAGATCGCAACATGGCTCAAAGAGCAGGGCGTGGAGCGAACTCATGACATGAATACTGGCGGCAGCTACAAGTTCGATTTCGGAACAATCAAGCTGACCATGGCTCATCATGGTTCGATGCTGCCCGATGGTTCCTACGGCGGATGCGCCACAGGAGTTCTGCTCAAGACCTCCGATGGCAACATCTACCATGCCTGCGACACGGCTCTGTTCTCCGACATGAAGCTGATTGGCGATGAAGGCCTGAAAGTTGCGATCCTGCCGATCGGTGACAACTACACAATGGGCCCCGATGATGCGATTCTGGCCGTTGGTTTTCTGCGTCCGGAATATGTCATCCCGGGACACTACAACACGTTTCCCGTCATCAAGCAGGATGTGGAGGCATGGTCATCACAAGTCAAGTCCGGCACGTCTGCCAAACCTGTCGTGCTAAGTCCTGGGCAGTCGTTTACGTTGTAAGCTCCTGACCCCTTGGACTGCTGCAGCCTGCTGCAGCCTGCTGCAGCTTTCCGACCACAGCCTGCTGTGGTCAACGGCTTTGCACTATCACAAGATTTCAAGCCCGGGTGTTGGCAGCAGGCTGCCTGAACCAAAGCGGCAGCAGGCTGCCGAAGTCCAAGAGGGCTAGACGACACTTGGGTAAAGCAAATACTCGCTTCGCTCATGATCCCAGGCTTCGCAGTCCAGTGCAATGGCTGCCTCAATTTCCGAGTACCTTCCAATGCACTCCCGCAGCAGCGAACTGCCGCTGATAATGTCGAGCGGCATCAGCGAGTTTTCATATTCGTAGGGCGGAGGATTGAGCAGACACTCATCCGGATATTTTTCTCTGCACAGCTTCAGTATTCGTACCGTCATTTCATACGATCGAAACACCGCCCGATCGGTCACGTGGATCGAAACTCCGCCACAGCTTAGTGCGGCCCACTTGTCGAATGTCGGCGTAAACCGAATCGGCAGAAATCGAACGCCCGCCAATTTCAGCGACTGGAGATGCTCACAGAATTCGCCCGGCTCAATAAACGGCGCACCGATAACCTCGAACGGCACCGTCGTTCCGCGGCCTTCGGAGAGATTCGTCCCCTCCAACAGAACCTGCCCGGGATAGACAACAGCAGTCTGTATGGCCTGCATGTTGGGTGATGGTGGAACCCACAAACGGCCAGTCTCATCAAAGTACTGATCGCGTCGCCAGCCTTCCATAGGAACGACGACCAGTTCGGCGTTAATGCCATAACGCTTGTTGAAGAATCCGGCCAGCTCACCGATCGTCATGCCATGTCGCATCGGGATCTCAGCCTCACCGACGAAACTGCGACACGCCAGATCGAGCAATGGTCCCTCTGAGATCATTCCTCCGATGGGATTCGGTCGATCCAGAACCACTACAGAAATTTGTCGAGCAGCACACTCCTGAAGACAATAAAGCATCGTCCAGATGAACGTGTAGACTCGAGTTCCTGCGTCCTGCAGATCAATCACAAGACAATCGATGCCGGACAACATCTCCGCGGTCGGTCGTCGCGTTTGGGAGTACAGACTGTAGACGGGAACGCCCAGACGATCATGTCGACCATGAGCAGTCTCGATCATGTTCGCCTGCTGTTCGCACCAGAGTCCGTGCTGTGGCGAAAGGATAGACCGCAGTTGTCCCGGAAATTTCTCGGCCAGCAGATCACAGGCCAGACGAACGTCAGCGTTCACCGACGCACGATTCATAACTACGGCAAAACGGCGGCCTTTGAGTATGTGCTGCTGATCGGACAACAGCCGTTCGAGCCCGATGCGAAGTTTGGAATCCTGTCGGCTCATAAGAATTGGATCACTCAGAAGACACTCTATGGCACTGGAACTGGCGGCATACGCCCAATATCCAGAGCCCGTCGAGCACAGCCAGCAGCGCCGATGAAACCAGCGTCACCACCCAATGAGGCGTACTCGATCGAAATCTTGTCCGCGATGGTCGTAAATGTTCGGCCACGAAACTCCTGTCGCACGCGACGCAGGAACTCACGCCCCACC
>CAIXQV010000606.1 GCA_903921605.1 uncultured Planctomycetaceae bacterium
CTGAGCGATTTCTGTCACGGTGTTTCGAATCCCTGGAGTTCACGACCGGCGCGGATTATTGAAAAAACCGCGTCAAAATTGGCCTGCGTTTTTCCTCAGCAAGGACGCTGAAATTCCACGCCGACGAGGCGGAACATATACATTTGAGCGGTTTCAGCACAACAGGGGCTGATTTGTTTACTGGCTGTGGGGCAAATGTACGTGTGATGATCTGTTTTTTCGAGGAAGTTCAATCAAACGACCGAGTCACCCCGGTGGTCTCACGGAGAAACGACTTCGTCGCATGAGTCGCCTGACGAGGCACCGTGAGGTATTCCGGTGCAAAGCCCAAAGTTGCTCGTTGCTGAATCGTCATGTCATCGCCGGAAATCACAGACCCTTTGATTCGAAGATCTCCAGCCAGTGTGATGTCGCCAGACGCATAAATCAGGCCTCGGATTTCCGGCAGATAAGTGTCATTCATGCTGGAATCTGTGCTCCCGTTTTCGTCCGGTGTCCCGCTGGGATTCAGGTTGACATTCAGCTCGCGCTCCGTCAATCCGAAGCGACTGAATGAAAGTACAAGATCGCCATCCACGACGAGTGCAGGCATGCCGGGTCTTGCGGGACGCCACTGGACGGGGCCATCGCCGACTCGCACGGTGCCCGTATTTCTGAGTACCAGAGTTCCCACAATCATGCAGTCGGAAATCGTGACATCGTTGCCGCCGCAATCCAGCACGTAGATCCCATTGGAATTCGACGTCACTGAAAACGGGTTGGTACCGGTCGAAACAACCGTACGATAGACGGCCTTTCCGGATGGGGCAGAGATTACTTTCATGCTCACGTTGTCAACCAGGAAATCCTGAGTGCCGGCCGAACCGGCTCCGTTGGTGCGGACTTTCAATTGAGCAGAGATCAGTCGGCCGTTCCACGTGGGCGTGACCGTCGTTGAGATCGTTTGGATGCCGGTGTAAAAATTGCCCGCATTGATCGATCCTGACGTCCAGCTGGCGGCCGCTGAAGTTCCCGATGTTGTGGTCACAATCAGAGACAGTTCGAATGTTGACGCTGATGATAAAGGCATGACGGCCGCCGATAACTGCGTTTGTAGGCCCTTCCTGATGATTCCCGTGACGTCATGAACCAGACCACAGGAAGCACTGGGACGACTGTCGACTTCAGCACATGATGAGTTGCCAACGCCGCCGGAGGAGAACGTATCCAGATCGCCATCTGGGGCCGTCATCCACCCTTCATGGCCTCGTCCGAAGTCCGGATTCAGAATCGTCTCTGCAGTTGTCGCCGCCGCATTAGGAATCTGAGTGCTCGACACGGTCGTCCCCAGACTCACGATGTCACTGAAATCTGAATACGTCGGCGCATCCTCCAACGTCGCTCCGGTAGTGATTCTGTGCAGAAATCCGGATGGCGAATTGGTATCGCCCGTCATCACGTCGCAGCGAACAGAGTTCAAGCCGCTGACTGAAATCTGATCTTTGACACCAATCCAGCCCGAGCCCTCAACTGTGGCGTCGCTGACGGTGAGATCATCTCCACAATGCAGATGAAACATCATCGACTGTCGCAGAGTTGATTCTGCCAACAACAGCCCGGAACTTTTCTGCATCGCGTTTCCCACAGAGCCGGTTGCCTCCAACAGAACCGGTTCCGCGATACTGTCCGCGAAGCTGGTATCAGTCGGATCCGATGCGGCAACACTCATTGTGCCCGAATTCGAACGCACTCCCGAATACCATGTGCCCGGTGTTTTTGAGCTTCTCCAGGTCGTCGAACCAGAAACATCTTTCGTGGCCAACGCGATTCCCGATCGAGCCGACCAGCGTGCGGAGGTCGCATCTTTCATCGACGTGCCCTGCGTCAGATGGACATTCTGAACAATCAACGCCCCCAGACTGATTACAGAAATGATCGTGCCCGTAATCAATACGAGCAGCAACAACGCACCGCGGCGTTTGGCTGATCGGTCAGGATTTGGGACGAACGTTTTCATCACTGATTTCTGTTTCCTGTTCTATGGCATCACGGCGTTAGGGACTGAAGGCTGTTCGAATACGCCTGCTCGTAAAGTATTGTCCGAGCTGGTCAGCAGTGTCGACAGTCGAGCCAGCTCCGTGCCGTTCTCCGTCACAATGACGGTCATTCGTCGGATCCCCGTGTTCACATTGCCTGCAACAGCGACCGTTGGATCTGTGGCAGAAATGTTTTCGACGGTGACTGTGCGAATCAGCGTCGATACTCCGGTCAGGGCGACTCCGCTACGCGATTTTGGTTGCTCAGACCAGTTGTGAAAATCATCCATATCATCCAGTTGATCACGGCGAATTACCGTGGCAGTGTCTCCCGTGTCTTTGCCAATCGTGCTTGCAGAGGCAGGTGTGTTCGGATCGAACCAGCTTAGACACGAAAGTTCAATCAGCAACTGTTCCGCAAGAAACAATGCTCGGACTCGATTTTCTGAAAACTTATGAGTCTGAAACGAAGCAGAAAGTGACTTCAGTGAGCCAACGACCAGCAAACCAACAATCAATGTCGCCAAC
>CAIXQV010000607.1 GCA_903921605.1 uncultured Planctomycetaceae bacterium
GGTCGTCGCGGAGGCGGCACCCGTTCAGGAGCTTCTCGCGGTGAATCACTTCAGGCGACGGTGCGAATTGATTTGCCGGAGGCGTTTAACGGCTGCAAACGAGAACTCCGAATTTCGCGTCATGAAGGCTGTGACACCTGCCAGGGTTCTGGTTGTAAACCGGGGTCGTCTCCGACCAAGTGCTCCACATGTGGTGGTCACGGCCAGGTGATTCAATCACAGGGCTTCTTTCGGTTTCAGACTAGTTGCCCAGCCTGTCGTGGTCGTGGCACGGTTGTGAAGGATTCCTGCGTGTCCTGCAATGGACAGGGCCGAATCATGAAGGAGGTCATGCGAGAGGTCAACATTCCGGCGGGGGTCGACTCGGGCATGCAGCTTTGTCTTCGTGGCGAAGGTGAAGCCGGCCTGAATGGCGGCCCGCGTGGCGATCTCTACGTTGATATCGAAGTCAAGAAGCACCCGTTGTTCAAGCGAGATGGCCAGGATCTGACATACCGCTTGCCGGTCACGATCGCTCAGGCATCACTGGGTGCTGAGATTGAAATACCGACCTTAAAGGGTCCGGAAACTTTGAAAATCAAACCGGGCACTCAGCCTGGCGAGATCAATCGCCTGCGAGGCATGGGAATGCCCGATCCTCGTGGTGCGAATGGCCGAACTGGAGATCTGCTGGTCGAAGTGCAGGTCGAGATTCCTCGCAAGCTGTCCTCGGAGCAGGAAGAACTTCTCCGCAAGCTGGCAGAATTGGACCATAAGAATGTGATGCCTCAACGCAAATCATTCTTTGAGCAGGTGAAGACGTTCTTCTCAGGTCAGAATTCAGAAGAAGAAACTTAGAGGCCACTCAGCTTGTAGTGCTGGCTTTAGCCGGCATCCGTCTGGGAATTTGATCAATAATTCCGACTGAAGTCGGCACCACGCCTTGAATCAACAAGTCGCAAGGGCAGTGCCCTTCAACAAATATTTTACAGAGGTTTGCTATGAGTCAGCCAGACCCGGCCAACAACGCGGGCGTACCAGAAAATTCCGGCGTTGAGGCTTTCGCGGACGCGATGGCGGAAGACACGTCGTCGCCGCTGGTGAATATGACAGAACTGCAGGCAAAGATTGACGACCTGCAGAACAAACTGCTGCGAACACAGGCCGAGATGGAAAACTTCCGACGCCGGACTTATCGCGAACAGGAAGATGCTCGAAAGTTTGAAGCCCTGCGGCTCCTGCGTGATATCCTGCCAGGGCTGGACGGACTCAATCGAGCCATTCTTTCGGCCGAACAAACCGGCGACCTTCCGAACATGCTGAATGGTATTCGCATGGTGGCCAATCAGTTCCGCGACATTCTGAAGTCTCATGCCGCCGAGCCGATTGATGCATTGGGAAAACCATTTGACCCCAATCTGCACGAAGCACTGACGCAGATTCCGTCAAAGGATCATGAACCAATGACTGTGCTGCAGGTGGTCGAAATGGGTTACCGCCTGCACGATCGCGTCGTCCGCCCGGCTCGAGTCATTGTTTCTTCAGCCCCGCCGGAAGCATGATCTGAGTGTTTCCGCCCGTGTTGCTCTGCATCTTAAATACACTACCCGTATCACATTGTTACGAGTCACAGAGTCATGCCAACTTACGAATACCGCTGCCACGCCTGCGACAACAAGTGGGAAGAGTTTCAGTCGATCAAAGCGGAGCCGACAAAGAAGTGCCCTAAATGCAAGAAGGCCAAAGCCGAACGCATCATCAGCGCAGGCGGAGGCATCCTCTTCAAAGGCACAGGCTTCTATCAGACCGATTATCGCAGTGAGTCGTACAAAAAAGGTGCCGACGCTGCCAAGAAGGCCAGCGAGGGGTCGTCTGATTCAGGTAAGTCATCAAGCGGGGATTCCGGCAAGTCGTCCGGCGGCTCAAAGGACTAAGTCCGGAGACGATCCCTTTCGCTTCCCCACGGGCTTTAACCGTTGGAAAGAGTCTTCAGCACCCCGTTCGCGCGGGCAGGTGCTTGAAACTCACGGTGGTGCAAAGGCCGTTAAACCACCGGGGTAAACCCGGTGGCGGAGGAGGCCGACAGAAATCTACGTTCAGAGCACCCCGGATCAAGCCTTATTACAGAGCTGCATTCTTCACCGTGAATTCGTTTAACGCTGCATCAGTGAACTTCACGCTGTAGCCCGCCGCAGCGGGTGGCATATAGCGGCCGTGTTTCATGATGACCGGATCGCAGACATGTTCATGCAGGTGATCGGAATACTCAGTCACTCGGTCTTCCATCGTGCCGGAAACGCAGACGTAATCGATGATACTGGCGTGTTGAACGTATTCGCAAAGCCCTACGCCGCCAGCATGCGGACACACAGGAATATTAAACCGCGCGGCAAGCAGCATGACGGCCATGATTTCATTCACACCGCCCAGACGACAACAATCCAGCTGACAAACCTGTAGCCCGCCGCACTGCATAAATTGCTTAAACATGACTCGGTTGTGACACATCTCACCGGTGGCCACTCGAATTGGTGCAATGGCCTGAGCAATCGCGCGGTGACCGAGGATGTCGTCAGGAGAAGTCGGTTCTTCGACAAACCACGGATTGAATGGAGCCAGATGCTGAATCCATTCGATCGCCTGAGGCACATCCCAGACCTGATTGGCATCGATCATCATGTGGGCGTCATCGCCCATTTCACGACGCAGTACGCTGCAACGTCGCAGGTCATCATTGAGATCTCTTCCAACTTTGATCTTGAAGTGACTCCAGCCGCGATTCTTCAGATCCGAGCATTTTTCGCGAAGGGCTTCATCGGAGTAGCCAAGCCAGCCGGCTGATGTCGTGTAGCTGGGATAACCGACCGCATGCAGTTCTTCAATGCGATGACGTCGAGTTGCCGAGAAGCGATCAAGCAATTCGATCGCCTGCCCCTTCGTCAACGCGTCGGTGAGATACCGAAAGTCCACACACGATGCGAACTGTTCCGGCGACATATCGCACACAACCTGCCACACCGGCTTCTTCTGAATTCGCGCCCACAGATCCCACACGGCGTTGATCACAGCCGCCGCGGCCAGATGGATCACGCCTTTCTCTGGTCCCACCCAGCGCAATTGACTGTCGCCGGTCAGCTTTCGATAGAGCGTGACAGGTTCAGCCATCAGTGATTCAACGGTGACGCCTTTCAGCAACGCTGAGAGTGCTCGAATGGCCGCGACGCACAGTTCATTGCCTCGACCGATTGTGAACGTCATGCCATGCCCGGAGAACTCTGCAGAGTTTGTTCGCAGGATCACATACGCGGCCGAATAATCCGGATCCGGATTCATGGCATCAGATCCGTCCAGATGCTGCGATGTAGGGAAGCGAACGTCGTAGGTCTCAAAAGACGTGATCGTGGTCGGCATTGTTCGATGGGTTCCGAAGTGATGACATAAAGTGTTTGATCAGCATGCGGCTCAAGAGTCGTGATCCGCAGGAGTCTCAGCAGGATACAGGAATTCATCCTGGCCCTGAAACGGCAGCTCAGAGTTTTACTTTTGGGACTTTGTACCCTTTTGACCGGACATTGATCGCTGGTACATACGAAACTTCTCTTCCAACTGTTTCGCGACGGCTGATTGCCGACCCGTCGTATCCTGTTGATCGCGGTCCTTATCCGTGCGTCCCTGACGAGTATTCCCGGTCGACTTAACGTCCAGGCTTCTCAACATCTCGTCAAAGCTTTTCTGAGCCAGATCCTTCTCATGCTGTTGTTGAGCCGTCAGCTTTCGCTCGGCTAATTGCTTCTGGAGCCGTTCATGGAAGTCTCGAAGCTCGTCTTCGGTC
Organism: uncultured Planctomycetaceae bacterium; assembly: GCA_903921605.1. The sequence goes on from CAIXQV010000607.1 coordinate 3,812, forward strand.
CAGCCAAGTTCTTCCAATAGCTTCGGATCGATTTCGCCTCGGTCCAATTCTTTATCCAGTCGCTTCAGAGCGAGGTCAGCTGCGTCAGCCGCTTCTTCGACGGCAGGGTCACTGGCTTCGTTGGACTTCTCAACGGGCTCACTATTGCCAGCGCGTGTTCCAGACTGGCCAGTGGGTTTACCAGCAGCGTCACCTGTTGGTGCACCGGGCGGCCCACCGGATCCACTTCCCTGACCACCTTTGCCATTGCCGCTCTTACCTTCTCCAGACTTACCTTCACCAGACTTACCTTCACCAGACTTACCTTCACCGGGCTTACCTTCTCCGGGCTTACCTTCTCCGGGCTTACCTTCTCCGGGCTTACCTTCTCCGGGCTTACCTTCTCCGGGCTTACCTTCTCCGGGCTTACCTTCTCCGGGCTTACCTTCTCCGGGCTTGCCTTCACC
>CAIXQV010000608.1 GCA_903921605.1 uncultured Planctomycetaceae bacterium
GCAGGTTCCCGCCGAGTCGATTCGTCCGGGCGGACAGATTTGGGTTGTTCGCGATAGCAAGCTGAAGGTTGTATCCATTTCTTTGGTCCGCGTTGATGGTGATCTGGCTCTCGTGCGACAGGAAGAAGAAACCCTGAAGGCGCAGGACGTCGTGATCGTTTCCCCGCTGGCCTCAGTCACGGACGGGATGCTGGTCACCGTCGCTGCTGACTTGAAAACGATACCTCCGCCATCAGCTTCTGCAGATCCAGCCAGCAAGAACGAACCACAGCCAGCGGCTGATGCGAAGGACAGCTCGGCGAAATCACAGCAGGAGGTGCAGCCATGAGCGGTTCCATGGTGCGATGGGCGATCCGTAATACGCCCGCGATGAACACGATCGTCCTGGCGGTGCTTATCGTCGGAGTTCTGTCGGCATTCATGCTGCGTCGCGAAGTGTTTCCGCAGTTTGAGCTGGAAATCATTCTCGTCGCCGTTCCGTATCCCGGCGCGAGTCCTGATGAAGTGGAAAGCGGAATCTGTCAGAAGATTGAAGAAGCCGTTCGTTCTGTCGACGGCATTAAGAAAGTGACATCCGTTGCGGCAGAAGGTGTCGGCAATGTTGTGATCGAAGTTCGCAGTGATGTCCCCAGCGTTCAGAAAGTGTTGAATGAAGTTCAGTCGCAGATTGATCGTATTCCCAGCTTTCCGGATCTCGCCGAAGAACCGAACGTGCAACAGGTCACGTTTCGCAATAAGGCCATTACGGTCGGCGTGATCCAGGAGAACTCCGAAGCTCCCGACGCCGAGCTTCAACTTCGCGAGATTACGGAACAGGTTCGGGACGACCTGCTGCTGATTCCTCAGATTTCGCAGGCCGAAATCATGGGCGAACGCAAGTTTCAGATCGATGTGGAGATTCCTGAAAAGACGCTGCGGGAATACGGGCTGACGTTAACCGATGTGTCGCGACGCATTCGTCTGCGGAACCTTGAATTGCCCGGCGGAACGATTCGTGATCAGGGCGAAACGTATCTGCTGCGTGGCAAAGACAAGCGAGTCCTGGGTGAAGAAATTGCTGCCATCCCGCTGATTACTCGAGCGGACGGCGTTGTCCTGACCGTTGGCGAACTGGGACAAGTCAAAGATGAATTTGTCGATACAACTTCAATCAGCCGCATCAATGGTCAGCCGGGCCTTGCCATTGATGTGAATGCGGCTTCACGCGAAGACCTGCTGTCCATGGCGGATTCTGTGAAAGACTATGTGAAGCAGAAACAGTTGCCACCCGGATATTCTTTTACGACATGGGGCGACTCGTCGATCGAAGTTCGAGACCGCCTGGACCTGCTCGTTCGAAACGGCATGCAGGGACTCATTCTGGTGTTCGTAATTCTGTCGATGTTTCTCGACCTGAAGTTGGCGTTCTGGGTCGCGATGGGGATTCCGATTTCGTTACTGGGGGCCTGTGCGGTCCTCTGGCAGTTCGACCAGACTCTGAACATGCTGTCTCTGTTCTCGTTTCTCATCGCATTGGGCATCGTCGTGGATGATGCGATCGTGATCGGCGAAAATGTTTATGCTCATCGAGCCATGGGCAAGACGCCGATGCAGGCGGCCATTGATGGAACGATCGAAGTTGTGCCGTCAGTGTTCTCGTCGGTCGCAACAACCGTCTTTGCTTTCGTGCCGATGTTTTTTGTGACCGGTGTGATGGGCAAGTTCTTTGCAGTGATGCCGCTGGCGGTGATTGCGATTCTGACGATTTCGTTGCTGGAAGCATCTTTTGCTTTGCCCTGCCATCTTGCTCATGGTTCCGGCAAACCATCTTCGCTGACTTCAGGATTAAACCGCTTCACAAACTGGGTTCTCGACACATTCATCACTCGGATTTATCAGCCTGTCGTTAACTTCTGCGTGGGCAACCCTGCCATCACGGTAAGCCTCGCTGTTACGTTTCTTCTTTTGACGACAAGCCTGGTCACCAGTGGCACTGTGCCCAGTATTTTCTTCCCCAAGCTGGATGCACCGGAAGTCATGGCCAAAGTCATCTTCCCGGACGGAACACCCAGTCGAGTCACCGAGCATGCCACCGAACGTATCGAAAAGGCCATTCTCGACATCAACAAGAAGTATTCGACTCCTGACCGACCTCTGATGCTGGCAACTCATCGCATGGTCGGTTTGGTTAAGGACGATGCACCGGGCGGCGGTCAAACAACGGAAGGCAGTCACGCGGGGTCTGTCTATGCTCAGCTGGTTGATGGCGGTCTGCGTGATGTGACCAGCGAAGAAGTTGTCCAGGAATGGCGAAATGCTGTCGGCCCGATTGCGGGCGTGGAGACTCTGACATTCGGTTCACAGTCTCGTGGTCCAGGTGGCAAGCCGATCGAGTTCAAGTTGCTGGCTCCTTCGACGGAGATGAAAGACCTCGAGGCTGCTGTCGAAGAAGTCAAAGCCAAGCTGGCGACGTACAAAGGTGTCTTTGACGTGTCCGATGATTCGCGACCCGGTAAATGGGAGCTTCAGCTTCGTGAAAAAGAAGATGCTGTAGCTATGGGCGTTCCGCTCGAAAGCATCGCTCGCACTGTCCGCGCCTCGTATTATGGCGAAGAAGTCATGCGACTGCAGCGTGGTCGCCATGAAGTGAAGTTGATGGTCCGCTATCCGGAAGAAGATCGCAAATCCCTGGCTCGCTTTGATGATATCCGCGTCGATGGCGGCGACGGAATACAGCGTCCGATTACGGAACTGGCGGATGTGTCTGTCAGTCGAGGATACTCGGAGATTAACCGCATCGATCAAAAGCGATCGATTACTGTCTCATCAGATATTGATGAAAAGGTCGGTAACGCTAAGGAAATCGTAGGGAATCTCCAGCAGACTTTCATGCCCGACCTGCTGAAAAGATATCCGTCTCTGCGAGTCCGCTGGGAGGGACAACAGGAGCAGGATACGGAGTCGGTGCGAAGTCTTGGCCTCGGACTGGGAATCGCATTGATCGCGATGTATGTCCTGCTGACGATGGAGTTCACTTCTTACGGACAGCCGATGGTGGTGATGACGATCATACCCTTCGGGATCGTCGGAGCAGTCATTGGTCACTGGGTCATGGGAATTCCGCTGACGTTGTTCAGCACTTTGGGGCTTGTGGCTTTGACGGGAATCGTTGTGAATGACTCGATCGTTCTCGTCGACTTTATCAATAGTGCGGTTCGTGGCGGCATGCCGTTGAATCAGGCCGTGCTCGAAGCCGGGGCTCGACGCTTCCGGCCTGTGATGCTGACCTCGCTGACCACGATCGCAGGCTTGGCTCCGATCCTGACGGAGACATCCTTCCAGGCTCAGTTGGTGATTCCAATGGCGGCCAGCCTGTGCTTCGGACTGATGACTTCGACGGTACTGGTACTCGTACTGGTCCCGACATTTTATCTGATCTACGCACGAATCTTTGGCGTCACGGTGGATGAAAAATCCCCGGAAGCCGCTGGTACCACGCCGGTGCTTGAGCTGTGAGCGGCGCGGTTGTTGGTTTTATTGTCTCATCAGCCGCAGGGCGTTAGCCCCCGGTTGCCTTCACCGTGTTTGCTGCGAAAACCGGACGCTAACGCGTTCCGGCTGATTAAATCAACACCTCTGACAGGTGACTCGCTCTTATTGCTTGATTCCTGCAAGATGCGGCCAAATTAATCGCGTTTGAATTCCCCGGAACCTTAGTCTAACTCGGTGTGTCGCACGGTGACGATGTCTTCGCTTCAGGATATTGAACAATCTCTTTCACTGGTCATGCAGGCTGATCAATTCTCCCTGCGCAAAATGCTGCGCATTGTGAGGGAGTCCGAGAAGGTCGGGAAACCGACCGACAGGCTGCAGGAGAAACTTCGGTCCGAGTTTGAAAAGTCAAAACGCCGCCGCGAAGAACGAGCCGTCTGGAAACCTCGCCTGCAGTGGGATGAAGAACTCCCAGTCGTTGCTCGCAAGCAGGAAATCATCGACACGATTCGAGACAATCAGGTCGTGGTGTTGTGTGGCGAAACCGGGTCCGGCAAGTCGACGCAGCTGCCGAAGATCCTGATTGAAATGGGACGAGGACTCAGCGGAGTCATCGGGCATACTCAACCTCGTCGAATCGCTGCTCGCTCCGTCGCCGCGCGATTGGCAGAGGAGATGAACTGCCGACTTGGCCACGAAGTCGGTTTTCGAATTCGCTTTACCGACAGCAGCGGTCCGAATACCCGGGTTCGTCTGATGACGGACGGGATCCTGCTGGCGGAAACTCAGACCGATCGTTTTCTCGATCAGTACGACACAATTATCGTCGACGAAGCCCATGAGCGGTCTCTGAACATCGATTTCCTGCTGGGATATCTCAAGCGTCTGCTGCATAAGCGACGTGATCTGAAAGTGATCATCACGTCAGCGACGATTGATGCGGCTCGTTTCGCAGAACACTTCAGCGAAGGCCCCCGTCCAGTTCCGGTGCTGCAGATTTCCGGGCGCATGTATCCGGTGGATATTCGTTATCGGCCGCTGGATCCGAATGACGGAGCTGATGGGCTTAGTATGGCGGCCCTCAGTGGCGCCGATGATGATAATCGTGAACCCCGCGACTGGCTGGATGGTGTTGCTGATGCCGTCGAAGAAGTTTCCGCGATCGACAGCGGTCACATTCTGATTTTTCTTCCCACGGAACGGGACATTCGCGAGGCCGACAAACGTCTTGGTGGCCGACGGTTTCGCGGCGACACGCCTCAGGTGCCAACGGAGATTGTGCCGCTGTTCGGCCGACTGTCGATGGCTGATCAGACGAAGGTCTTTTCGCCCTGTTCGCATCGCCGCATTGTGCTCGCAACGAATGTCGCCGAATCATCATTGACCGTGCCCGGCATTCGCTATGTGATCGATACCGGGACCGCGCGTATCAGTCGCTATTCTGCTCGATCGCGTATGCAGCGACTGCCGATCGAACCGGTGTCGCAGGCTTCAGCCAATCAGCGTTCGGGACGTTGCGGGCGAGTTGGCCCGGGGATTTGTATTCGACTTTACAGCAAAGAAGATTTCGACAGCCGCGAAGCCTTTACTGCTCCGGAGATTCAACGCACAAATCTGGCGGCTGTGATTCTGCGGACGATTAATCTCCGCCTCGGCAACATCGAAGAGTTTCCGTTTCTGGATCCTCCGCGATCAACCACGGTCCGCGAAGGTTACAAGACTCTCGAAGAACTCGGCGCGATCACGGTCGAAGGAGAATTGACCGAGGTCGGGCGCCGCATGGCCAGACTTCCGGTCGATCCACGCATCAGCCGCATGATTCTTGCCGCCGTCGATGAAAATGCACTGCCGGAAGTCCTGGCAATTGCGTCACTTTTGGAGAGTCAGGATCCTCGTGAACGCCCGATCGAAAAGCAGCAGGCCGCCGATGAAGCCCATCGGAAATTCCTCAATCGCGATTCAGACTTCCTAACGATTCTGAATCTGTGGGATGCCTGGCATGACAAACAACGCAGTGGTTCTCAGGGGCAACTGCGAAAATGGTGTCAGCAAAACTTCCTCTCCTTCATGCGCATGCGCGAATGGGTGGACGTGCATGAACAGTTGAAGGATCTGCTGTCCGAAAGCGATGACCCGGCAATTTCAAAAGCCGCCAAAGCTCTGCATCACCGACACGGCGACCGCTCCGGCCCCGGCGAGCGGCAGGGCGTCAGCCCTCCGAGTTCTCCACAGAACCCCGCGTCAAAAAACGCGCCCGCAAAACCCAACGACAAGCAAAAGCAAAACTCCGCTCAGTCGGCCGTCAAAGCACCACCTCCCGCAACACCCCGCCATAACGACTTCGCCGCCACTCACCGCGCGCTGATGACGGGATTGCTGGCCAACATCGGCTGCCAGAATCCCAACGGCGACTTTATGGGCGCTGGCGGAAACAGTTTGGTGATCTGGCCTGGCTCTGCATTGGCTCCTAAGGGCGCGAAGTGGTTTGTCGCTGGGGAACTGGTCGAAACCAGCCGCCGGTTTGCTCGCACGATTGCTCGCATTCAGCCCGAATGGATTGAACCGCTCGCCGAGCATCTGGTCAGTCGCGAGTATTTCGAACCGCACTGGGATCCTGTCGCCGGCAACATCATGGTGTTCGAGAAGGTCAGCCTCTGGGGCTTGCCGATCGTGCCGCGTCGAAAAGTAACGTACGCCAAAGTCGATCCGATCAAAGCTCGCGAGATGTTGATTCAACACGGCCTCGTTGAGTTCGGCCTGCTGTTCGGCGATGCTGATCCCGACAACGCCGGCGCTGAAGATTACGACGATGAAGAAGAAGCGTTGTCGCGAGGGGCTTCCAAGGTACGGCCGGGACGCAGCACGGCGGCGAATCCTTCGTCCAAACGCAAAGGCTGGGGGCATGAGTTTCCGTTTCTCCGCCACAATCATGATGTGCTGGATCAGTTGAAAGATCTTCAGGCGCGAACGCGATCGCATCATCTGTTGCCGGGGGATGAAGTTCTGTTCGAATTTTACGCATCGCAGATTCCCGAAGAATGCTGCGATCGCGATCGGCTGCGTCGCTGGTTTCAGAGAACTGTGACTCGCAACGCGCGACTGTTGCAGTTTGATATCAATCAGTTCTCCGATGCCGCTCATCGCACCGAACAAGCCGCGATGTTTCCTGAATCCGCTCAATTCGGCGCGATGCATCTGCCGCTATCGTATCAGTTGGATCCTGGCCGAGATGCGGACGGCGTGACAGTGACGGTTCCCGTCGAAGGTCTGGGTCAGCTCAACGAAACGCGTCTGGAATGGCTGGTCCCGGGACTGCTGGAACAAAAAGTTCTGGCGTTGATTCGTTCGCTGCCCAAACATTTTCGTCGTCATTTCGTTCCCGCACCGGACACAGCCAAATTGGTTGCCTCGGATCTGGAATTCGGGAAGGGCGATCTGTTGACTGGCGTGGCGAGTCGACTTTCTCAGCTTGGCGGGGAACGCTTTGATGCTCGCGAGTTTGACCTGAGCACTCTGGATGATCACCTGAAGTTCAATATTTGTGTTGTGGACGATCAGCGCAAGACCCTGGTGGAAGGGCGTGATCTTAAATCGCTGCGTGAGACTTTGATTCAGCGAAGTCAGGCGGCCGTCGGGGCTTCAAACAAAGCCCAGCCGGGGAATGAAGTTTCCGCAGAGGAAGGCAAGTGGACTCGCGGCGGTTTCAAAGCCTGGGACTTCTTTGATATCCCTGAGCACATTGAAATCAAACGCGCCGGGATGTTGATTCGATCGTTCCCGTCGCTGCAGGACGATGGGGAAACGGTTGGTCTGGTGCTCTGTCACACTCCGGAAGATGCGGCTCGGATACTTCGCAAAGGACTGTTGAAGCTGATTTTGATTTCTGAACGCAAACGCGTGCTGATTCAGATCGGCAATATGCCTCAGATTGGGCAGATTAAACTGCTGTCCTCGTCGATCAAAGGGCTGGAGCTGATGAATCATCTCTCGCTGCTGATGGTAGAACGAGCTTACCTGGCAGATCAACCACTGGCTCGCACAAAGTTTTCCTATGAGAAAGCGTTGCAGCGAGGCCGTGAGCGACTGGGGACGATCGCACAGGAGTTTGTGCAGTTCCTTCCGCATTTATTCAGCCAGTATCATGAAACTCGGCGTGCTCTTGAGCAAACTCGCGGACCCGGCTGGGATCATCTGTTGAACAGCATGAAGCTGCAGTTGGCCTTGTTGGTGCATCCCACTTTTCTGATCGAAACGCCCTGGCCGTGGCTGATCCAGTATCCTCGATACTTTCAGGGCATTCGTCAGCGCCTGCAGCGATTGTCATCCGGCGGTCTGAAGACGGAACAAACTCTGGAATCAGAATTCGTTCCATGGCTCGCGCGGTATGAGCAGAAACTGAAAGATCATCAGCGGCAACAGAAGATCGATCCGATGTTGAGCCATTATCGTTGGATGTTGGAAGAATTCCGCATCCAGTTATTCGCTCAAAAGCTTGGTACGGCGATCAGCGTGTCAGCCGCGAAACTTGAAGAGCAATTGGGACGAGTGCTCTAGGCCTTGCCCCATACGCCACCGGGTTCACCCCGGTGGTTCAACGGCTTTTGCACCACTTCAATCAACTCACTTCGCCGGTGCTGCCAAATACTTGTCAAACCAGTTCAGCAGAGCAGTCTCGGCCTGAGTTCCCTGGTCGCCGGGAAAGCCATGAGCTGCGTCTTTCATCACGATCAGTTCGCAGGTCGCCTTGGACTCCTGCATGGCCTTGAGGAATCGTTCGCTGTGTGAGATTGGCACCAGTTCATCTTTGTCGCCATGAATCAGCAGCGTAGGAGCATCGTCGGCCGTCACGGCCAGAAGAGGTGATACATCATCGGCCTGATCATCGGGGAACACCACTGCCGGAAATTGACGGCTCAGTGTTTTGTGATTCACGTACTCACGAATATCGGTCGGAGGAAAATAAGCCACCACCGCCTGAACTCGACTAGAAACCTTACCGTTTTCGGCATCGGCTTTGTCGCTGCCATCATCTCCCATCGAGCCCAGAACCAGAGACAGATGACCGCCTGCGCTACCACCGCAAACGCCGATGCGAGCCGGGTCGATTCCGAAATCAGTCGCATGGGCTCGAATATGTCGAATCGACAGTTTGACATCGGCCACGGCGTCGGGCACTTTGAAATATGGACTGCTGCCATGTCGGACGAGAATCAGCGTGTAACCTCGATCAACAATCTTCTCGAACAGATTCAGCGATTCTGGTTTGTCGCCGCGAACAACAGCGTCCGGACGGCCCCATGTGGAAACCCAGCCGCCGCTCACCATAAACAGCACCGCCGCACCGTTTGGCTTCGCGGGTTTCACGACGTCATAGGTCAAAGCCATCCCGGCTTTGTGACCATAGATCACATCGGGCATGATCGTTCGCCAGTCTTCAGCGAAAGTTGATGACGCAAGAAAAACTGAAAGTAAAACGGGGGCAATAACAAGCGATCGAAACATACAGTTCACCCACGAAGTCAGGATCATAAAAAATGATAGTATCAGCGACTGGCACCAACGTGCCTCCGATCACTGCTGTGACTATACTCGGAGGCAGGACTCAATGGGAGGGAGTTGCTGATTCCGCTGGAACGCAAAAAAGAATGGAATGCCATAGAGCGTCCACACATTGCAGAAAGTGGAGTCTTTCAAGTTACTCGCTTAACGATGCCATCGAGTTCAGTTCCAGTGTGATGGTTTATCGTGATCGAATACTGGCCGTCTTCTGATCGTAGAGATCGATGATGAATACCTCCAAGACTCCAAGCGAAGCTCCACGCGAAGCTCCACGCGAAGCTCCTCGCCAACTGACCGTAAAGCAGCGAATATTTCGCTGCTTTGCTTTGCTGTGCTGATGCTAGGCAACGCGATCATCTTCATCGGCTATCGATTCACGGTTTGGCATACCGAATGGACAATTAACAGGCTGGGCGGACAAACGGTTACCGGTCCGCCACTCGGCTACTCTGATCTTGCGTATTCCACGAAGACGCCAGGCAGTAGACGTGCCGTCGTGCGTTCTCGCTTCGGCCGTTGGCTAGGTTCACAGTTTCCTGTCATCTATGTGGTCGATCTTCGAAGAGTTTCCGACCCGGATGCGATAGCGAAGGCATTGCATGTTGCCGCTGGCCACAAGCACGTCAATGAATTGGTGCTTTACAAATCTGCTGTGCAAGACGAGCATCTGAGCATTATTGCCACCGCCTTTCCGGAACTTCGCAGTCTCAAGATCAATGAGACATCCGTTGGTGATTCCGGCATAGCTCAACTCTTACGCCACAAAACATTGACTCACCTCAATGTGCAGCGAACTGCGGTGACCGACTTGAGTGTGTTAACGTTCTGCGCGATGCCGCGACTCAAGGAACTCAACATCGGCGAGACCAGCATTACCTCGATTAAGGACCTTCGCCGAGCGAATCCACGCTGCATTATCACAACGGAGCTGACAACACTGAAAAGAACAACGGACAAGCAGCTTAAGTCTCGCTGAATTGCGAAGCAGGAGATTGGCGGTATCCAGTCCATGATCTCCAGCAGCGAGATTCACATCGAGGTCGTTTCCGTCGGTGCTGGCCTTAGGATTCCTACGATGCCTCCCGCTTCAGTGGTCAGAAAGTTTATTCCGAATAAATTCGGCTAATCGCCGACGCGGCTTGAATCGAGCACTGGGCGACACAGAACGTGTGGCTCGATTGAATCTTCTCGAAACTTTCAAACGAGTTTCACACTCTCGTGCTGTCGATCATTTCGGCGTTACGACGTTCTTGGCAAGGTTCAAAATATCAGCTTCCGAGAGTTGTTCTGTCCGAAGAAAAGAACGGTCGCTTTGAACTCGCATCACATCACCGTTATGGCAGAAATCAGATCTGATGGAATGGGACGAACCGTCCGGCGAAGTCGGCGGCCATTGAATCGGCATTGGCTCAAAGATTCCGTTCGATGTCAGCTGGAGTTATGCGGTCCTGAGCGGCTCGTCGAAACGAACTTTCCATAGGCCCGGCATTACGAACCACGGGCGGCGACATCGAGCCTTAGTGTTCCAGGCCGAAAATGGTGTTCTGCACCATTCACATCGAAGAGCTGAAGCAGAACTCGTGCGATGATGTCATCCATCGCAAGGATTCCAGATTCCACGGAAAATTCGCAAGTCACGATTTTCTCAATGGACAGGGATGCCGGTCTGAAGGTTCCACGGATGTCCTCTCCGGTTATCTCCGCTATGCTGGTGGGCTGACTTGTCCCGTCGTTATGAAAGGTTACATGGAATGACCCTGAACCGAACTCAGCCCTTGTCCACGATTGTCCTTTCTGTACTCTTCCTGTCGATCGGGATTTCTAACGCCGCAGCGCAGGGGCTCTCTCAGCCTGATCCAGAATCTTTCCCGCAGCTTTTTCAATGGACAGACACCTGCAACGTCTATGTTCTGCGAGACGGAGATGCGGCTCTGTTGATCAATCTGGGGAATGGCAGCGTGCTGCCAAAACTCACCGAGATGGGCGTTGCCAAAGTCGAGTGGGTGGTCTTTACCGATCATCATCGCGAAAACTGTCAGGGGTTCGAACGGCTCGATCGTCAAGTCACAAAAGTTGCTGTGCCGGCGGCCGAACGAGAACTGTTTGAGACGCCGAACGAGTTTCGTCGGTTGTACCCACAGCTGGGCGACAAATACTCCGTCTACGGTGCAAGCTACGTGCGTCCGCCTCGACACGCTATTGCAGTCGATCAGGCGTTAGAAACCGACAAAACATTTTCCTGGCACGGATACGAACTTCAGTGCGTGGCGACTCCCGGTCATTCCCCCGGTGGAATGACCTATCTGCTGAAGAGTGACAACAGGACGCTGGCCTTCACGGGCGGCCTCATTCATGACGGTGCGAAGATGACGAACTGGTTCGATACCGAATGGGACTATGGGTTTGGGAAGGGCATCGACACACTGACAGAATCTGTTGCCGTCGTGCTGGAACGAAAGCCCGATCTCCTGCTGCCGTCGCAGGGGCCAGTGATTGAGAATGCTCAGGATCAACTGCGACAGTACGGACGCCGGCTGACTCAATTTCGCGAACGTTACGTGCGAGGCTATCCCGTGTTCGATACGAACGAGGCGAAACGTGATCCCATTTCGAAACCCACAAAAGTTCCGCTGCTGAATCAGGTCACGCCACATCTGTACAAGTTGAATCACACCATGCAGGGACGAAACTTCTCGATCATCATCTCAGATAACGGTCATGGTCTAATCCTGGACTGCGGTTTGTTTCCGGAACAGACTCTGGAAGAAATCGTGGTTGGCATGCGTGCGCATCTCGGTCTGAAGCAGATCGATGCCGTGTGGATTTCGCATATGCATGGCGACCACTTTCTGCTCGGCAAAGTGCTGAAGGAAAAATACGGTGCGGAGGCGTGGACGCTCGATCGCATTGTCGACCGCTGTGAGAATCCGCGTCGCTACGACTACGCGGCCCTGATCAATACCTACGGCGATGGCTTTGATGGCATGAAGATTGAACGCCCGATTCGTGAAGGCGAAGTGATCGAGTGGCAGGGTTATCAGATTCACGTCGACTGGATGCCCGGCCAGACGGAATTCGGCTGCTGTCTCTGGCTGGAGCTCGACGGCAAGAAAATTGCGTTTACCGGTGACAATCTGTTCGGCAGTCCATCCGACGTGACTCAGGACGGGCACGAATGTGTCGTCGCTCGCAACAGTGGAATTCTTGAAGAAGGCTATCTGTACGCTGGCGAGTACCTCCGAAAGTTGCAACCCGACATCATTATGGGCGGCCATTCGTACGTCATGCCGGAGCCAAAGGAATTCATCGAACGCTATACAGCTTGGGCACAGAGAATGATCACGGTCTATCGTGAATTACTGCCCGATCCCGATTACGAATACCGCTTCGATCCTTACTGGGTCTCGGCGTATCCGTATCGAGTTGACTTCAGCGAATCGACCGAACAGACGATTCAGGTCACCGTCCGCAACTTCCGCAGCAAGGAACAGCATCACAAAATCAAACTTGTTCTTCCAAAGGGCATCACAGCCGTCCCGGCCGTCCTGGAGGGAGTAGTCCCGGCAGAATCCCGCCGCACCTTTCAGGTCAAATTAACAGCCGATACAGCAATCCTGCCGCCGGGTCTGCAAATCGTCCCGTTCGATATCACGCTCGACGGTAAACCCTGCGGAGAATTGTTCGATTTTCTGGTGCAGGGCAATGACTCGAAGCAGCCCTGATCGGAGTCACAAGTTTTCGTTGTCGACTGCCCAATCGACCGGGGTGTGCAACGGGTTCTTGCTGAAGACCTGCGGGGAGAACCAAAGAAAGAGACCTGCCCCCTGGTACGCCCCAGTGGAAAACACGTTACCATCGTAGCCGTAGCCGAGTTGGCCGATTAAAGATCGGCCATTTTCAGCGGCAAACAAATTCGTGCGTTCATATATTTCTTCACGCCAGTCTTCCATGATCGCAGCATCGCAAAACGGATCTCATTCTGCCAGAGTAGAAATGACTCTGACTGTTGACGGTACGCAGTTTGAGATCGCTCAGGCAACGCCAACGCATCTTTATCTGCGAACGCCTGTTGAAATCAGAACAGGGACCGGTGAGTTGGCGATTTCGATCGACGGAGCAGTCACTCGGCAATTGGTGCGAGTCCTGAACATGATTCCGATAAGTTCGCCGTCAGTGCCCTACGAACGGATTGTTTAGTCGCCAGGCGTGAATCTGCGATTCCTTCTGACACTCAGTAGAGAAGATCGCCTCGATCTGGGGCGAAGGCACGTCGCGCTGTGACAATCTGTAGAAATAAAGAACGTTACCGAGGCCTTCTTTCTGCCATGGCAACAAATTGCGGTGTCC
>CAIXQV010000609.1 GCA_903921605.1 uncultured Planctomycetaceae bacterium
AAAGTCCAACCCTGAAAGTCTCTGCGTGCCGTTTTTGATTCGTGAACTTCAACTGGAAGCTGATTCGCCGTTCATTGATGCGCGAGCCGATCGCTGCGTGCAGGAACTGGCCGGAGGATCTCGGTCGCATGTGACGGGACTGTTTGATCACGATTGCGTCATGCTCAACGGCGCTCTGGAGATCGATCCGGGGCGAAAGCTGGCGGCCGGTGACCAGGTGCGAGTTCGCTTTGAAGAAAACCGACGCTATTCACCCAAACGGCGACCTCAGGTAACGCGACACAGAGGTTTTACGATCGTCTATGAGGATCGTGAGATAATCATCGTCGACAAATCGGCCGATCTGTTGACCGTTCCCACCGATGGACGTGAGCCTCATACGTTGATCTATCGAGTCAACGAACATATTCGGCACGAGGGACGGGGTCGCGGCGCGTTTCTGGTGCATCGGCTGGATCGAGGCGTATCGGGACTCCTGGTGTTCGGGAAGACGAAAGAAATGGCGGATGCTGTGCAGTCCCAGTTTTCCCAGCGAAAACCGGAACGCCAGTACGACGCGATCGTGACCGGTCATGTCGTAAAACAGCAGGGCGAGTTTCGAACGTATCTGGCCACATCAAAGAATTTGAACCGCTATTCGACCGAAGACGAAGAAGACGGTGAGCTGGCCGTCACTCATTATCAGGTCGTCCGCAACTATCCTCGCACGGCTCAATCACCAGCGGTGACTCACGTGACGGTTCAGCTGGAAACTGGACGAAGAAATCAGATCCGCGTGCATTTTGCTGAGGAAGGCCATACGGTTCTCGGTGACTCCCGCTATCGGGCTCACTTGTGGAAAGAAATCCCGTGGCCGCACAAACGGCTGGCTTTGCATGCTTCGACGCTGGCTTTTGTGCACCCCACCTCGTGCGAAATGTTGCGATTCAACTCGCCACTTCCTAAGGAAATAACGGCCTTCCTGCGTTACATTCAGCAGACTCCCGAGAAGCGGCGAGAGGGCTGAAGGTCAGATTATTTGACGGCGAAGCGTTTCGGTGAAATCGGTTTTGGAGGAGTTGAACTTTCGCGAGTATCAGCGTTGCGAGCCAAACAGCCACGGCGTATCGCGAAAGCCGTTTCTCTTTCCCTTGGCGGCTTTGCGTGCAAAACTTTTTTCACGCCAAGACGCAAAGAAAATCGCTGAGAGTTCAGCCACCAGGTGACGAGTCAACCAAAAGGGAACAGGGTGCCTCATGGGCTCACGAACTGTGCGTGGTTTTCTTGCAGTAGCCGTGATGATGATCGGCCTCAGCCTTGGTGCTGGTCCCGCTTCAGCAGCCGACACGGTAGCGGATTGCCAGGCCATGATGGCGTCCGGAAAATACGCCGAATGCCTCGCCGCGACGACAAAGGCGATTGAAGAGAAAAGCTACGGCGAGGAATGGCCAATCCTGAAAGCTCAAAGCGAGCTGGCTCTGGGCAAATATCCTGAAGCCCTCGCCACAGTCGTCGCCGGCATCGAAAGGTACACCTGGAGTGCTCGATTACGGCATCTGGAATACGAATGTGCTCTGGCCAACGGCAAAAAGGAACAAGCGGCCGCCGCCTTGATGGAAGTCGAAAAGCAGGTCGCAACCGCATCGTGGAGATATACCGATGCCGACGACTTGGCCGCGATCGGCTGGGTCGCGATCGCACTCGGAGCCGACGCAAAAGCCGTTCAGGAAGGCTTCTTTGAGCGAGCCAGAAAGAACTACTCCAATCGGCCGGACGGGTTTCTGGCAGCGGGTCGACTGGCACTCGACAAAGGAGATTTCGCGTTCGCCGCAGAACTGCTGACGCCTGCCGCGAAGGAGTTCGAAACGAACGCCGACATTAAGTTTCTGCTGTCCGAAGCGATCAGTTCTGCAGATAGCGAGCAGTCGGCCCAGTTGCTCCAGAAAACGCTCGAACTGAATCCTCATCATGTCGGAGCCATGCAACGCGCGGCTGAGCGACAGATCGATTCGGAAGACTACTACGGGGCGGAAGAGACAATTCGTCAGATGCTATCGGTGAATCCTCATTTGCCCGAAGCCCATGCCTTGCAGACCGTGATTCATCAGCTGCGCAACAATGCCGACGCTGCCGCACAAAGTCGGGCCGAGGCATTGAAGTTTTCAGCCGTGAATCCCAAAGTCGACCATTTGATTGGTCGCAAATTGTCGCAAAAGTACCGATTCACCGAAGGCGCGGCCGCGCAGCGGAGTGCCCTGGAGCTTGATCCGGAATTTAATCCGGCTCGAGTTCAGCTGGCTCAGGATCTGCTTCGACTGGGGCAGGAAGCCGAAGGCTGGCAAATGGCCGAGCAGGCTCATGACAAGGACGGGTACGACACGACGCTCTTCAATCTGTTGCAATTAAAGGACAGTTTGGGCCGCTTCACGACTCTCAAGAGTCCGCATTTTCAGGTACGTATGGAAAAGCACGAAGCCGCTGTTTACGGCCAAAGAGTTCTGGCCCTGCTTGAAGAATCATGGGCAGAACTGACCCCGCGTTTTGAGTTTTCGCCGGAGTTACCGGTGATGGTGGAGATCTATCCGCGGGCCGACGATTTCGCGGTGCGAACGTTCGGAATCCCGGATGTCTCAGGGTTCCTCGGAGTTTGCTTCGGCAAGGTTGTAACGGCCAACAGTCCGGCTTCCCGACGCGATCATCCGACGAGCTGGGAATCTGTTTTGTGGCATGAATTCTGTCACGTGATCACTCTGCAGAAGACAGGCAACAAGATTCCTCGATGGCTGAGCGAAGGCATTTCGGTCTTCGAAGAGCGTCGAGCTGACATACGCTGGGGCCAGCATATGAATCACGATTTTCGCGATCGTATTCTGGCCGACAGGATTACTCCCATCGGCCAGCTCAGCAGTGCGTTCCTCACCGCGAAGAGTGGCGAAGACATGAACTTTGCATACTACGAATCGTCGATGGTTGTTGAGCACATCGTTCAGACCCACGGCCTGCCAGCTTTGAATGCGGTACTGAGTGATCTGAGCACGGGAGTCCAAATCAACGACGCGCTCGATCGTCATACGGGAGGTTTAGAAGCTCTGGAGACATCGTTTCGAAGCTTTCTGACCGAGCAGGCGAAAGGCTGGGCTGCGGGCGTCGATTTTTCAAAGGAGGCGTTTGCTGAGGCCAAGCCCACGGATCTGGAAAGCGTCAAATCATTTTTGGAGACGCATCCTGCAAGCTTTGCCGGATTGATGACTCAGGCCTCTTTGCTTTTGCAGGACAACAAGCAGGACGAGGCAGAAGTCGCCCTGAAGAAGTTAGTGGAACAGGTTCCCGGCGACGTCAGTACCAATGGTCCTCGAAGGCTGCTGGCGGATGTTTATCGGAAACGGGGTGAGAATGAGCAGGAGGCCGCAGTCCTGGCTGAACATCTGGCCCGGACAGCCGACGATTTGGAGGCCGCGATGCGATTGCAGGACATTTGCAACGAAGCCAATCAATCGGAACGCGTCATAGAGCAGGGGCAAACGATCTTTGGGATTGATCCGTTTCAGATCTCTGCGATTCAGAAGACTCTGGCGGCGGCCGAAACTCTGAAGCAGAACGAAGTCGCCGTGGCTCAATTGTCGAGTCTTTTGGAGCTGCAGTCGGATGACGCTCCGAGGCTGCATTATCGAATTGCCCGAATGTTGAAAGAGAGCGATACCGCCCAGTCTCGCCGCCATGTCCTGTTGGCATTGGAGCAGGCCCCGAGATTCCGCGACGCGCACACGCTGTTGTTGGAGCTGAAACGGGCGGAGCAGGCCACCGAGCCGGCGAAATAGTCCCGTCGGCGGAGCGACGGGTGTACCGTACGCCCGTCGCTCCGTCGACGTACAGCCGGGAGAGCAGCGTTTCGTTACTCAGGAAAAAAGGCCTGCGGGCAGGAGTTCAGACTGGAAAAAAGTGGCGATGCTTTGGATAGTGCGGGCTAGGGTGGAAATGTTCGTCTCAAGCTGCAGGATGCAATCTCGCAGACGTACTCCCAGTTTCAGGTCACTTGAATCATGGTTGCTCTGGTCGAAAAACAGTTTCAGTTGCTGATTACGGACGACAATCCGTCCTTTCGCTCGGTCCTCAGAGAAGTCCTCGAAGACCGTCCGTTTCTCGTCCTTCACGAAGCGGAATCCGGCGAAGAAGCCCTAGAAGTCGTGCAAAGCCGCCGGATCGACATCGTGCTGCTCGACATGCACATGCGGTTATTGACCGGGATCGAAACGCTGCGAGCCATGAAGCGGCTGGATATTGTTCGACCCTGTATCCTGATAACGTCCGACACCAGTGAAGACGTTTGCCGCGATGCTCAGGATGCCCAGGCGTTTACCGTCCTGAAGAAGCCCGTCCCTCGTCGCCAACTTGTCGAGACCGTTTCCACAGCGCTGATGGCTGCTTATAGCCTGGCATCGAATTGATCGCACAGTGGAACACTGGGATTCGAATCCTGCAGTAGTTCCGCCAGTGTTGTTGAGCGGAATGCCGTCTCCATCGACTTCAGCGCCTGATCCATTCGGAAATGCAGCGCGCAAAGTCGGGTGCCGTGAGACTTCAGATCGAGCGGACAGGTTGTAATCCTTTTGATAGGGTCCACGGCGTTCACGATGTCCAGGATCGTGAGCTGGTCCGGTTGATGTGCGAGTGCGACACCGCCTCCGATCCCGCGCTGCAGACGTACGATGCCTTTTTCCTTCAGGCCTTGCAGAACTTTCGACAGATAAGCCGACGGCACCTGCGTCGCTTCAGCGATCTCGGCTGTCTTTTGTGGTTGCGGAGATTTCATCGCCAGATGCACGACGGCTCGCAATGCATACTCGACAGTCTGAGAAAACATGGAATCCGCCTGTGAAGAAGCTTTGACCCGGGAACAGTATCGCTCAGGTACCAACGTAGCGAGAATAGAGTGTTCGAGCGACAGCCGGGTCGCTAGTTCCCCGGATGATCGCTCGCCCGTCCGGGAAAATCGTCAGTTCGAACGGCGTGGTATCACTCGTCGCGACAACGTCAGCGCCGGAAGATTCGACCTCTGGCAGCTCTGCTGAGCGGGCAATTGTAACACGAACAAGGAACGGATTGGACGTTACACTCCCGGAGGAAGCCAGCCGAATTGCGAGATCGCTGAGGGAGAGGGCCAGTTTTTCAGGCGGAGTGATCTGCACCGCGTTTCGACCGCAGAGAACCGTTGACGCCGAACGTTGACTGCCGGTCAGCCACAAGCGTTCACCGTTCTGGCAGGCCGGGCACTGTTGAGATTCACGGAGTTTGCTCACATCGACCGACCGAAAAGATCCATTCCAGACATCGACGATGTGCAGTTTGCGGTCAACTTGTTGACTCTGTCCCACCAGAATTCGCAGGGCGATCGCTGCCTGAAGCGAAGCGACGACATTGACAGCAGGTCCCAGAACTCCCGCCGTATCGCATGTTTCTGTAGCCCCTGGCGGAGGTGGTAGCGGCATCAAACATCGCAGGCAGGCTGACTCATGAGGAAACACAGGCATGACCTGACCAACCGCGCCAGTACAGCCCGTGAAGATCCAGGGAATGTTCTTTTCGAGCGAAACGTCGTTGACCAGATAGCGAATCTCGAAATTGTCCGTGCCGTCGAGAATCAGAGAGACGCCATCTGCGAGTTCAGCGATGTTGGCATAGTCCACATCGGCGACGATCGGTTCGATCGTCACTTCGGAGTTGACTCGTCGAAGTCGTCGAGCGGCGGCAATAACTTTGGGCAGGTGATCGGCCACATCCTGTTCATCGAACAGAACCTGACGTTGCAGATTACTGAGTTCGACGAAGTCTCGATCGACAATACGAACATGCCCCACGCCAGCTCGGACCATCGCGTCGGCCAGAACGCAGCCCAGTGCTCCGCAGCCCACCAACAGGATTCGACTGTCGGAGAGTTTCTGCTGTCCCTCTTTGCCGATTCCGGCGAACAGCATCTGCTTGTGGTATCGGGAAGTTGTCACGAGTCTTGGTTACCTTGCTCGGTGGTCGGGTGACCCTTGTGCGTTGTCAAACCCAAATAGGTAGGTTGGACATTCTTGTCCGACAGGGTTTTGACGGGCGAGAAAGCCCCTACTGCGCCAAAATAGAGTATCGACCAGACACTAGACAGATTCATGTGCAACGGTTTACTCAGTCTATCGATTTCGCCGAGAGCATTCTTCTCGAAACCGTCATCGCATAGTTTGATTTGTTAGTCAGAAAAAGGAGAGTGACCATGAAACATGGACGATTATCTCGCGATCGACACAAAGCAGACTGATGGCGATCGCAGATTCAGCCACTCGGTACGAAGGTTTCCCACGGTCTTCTCAAAAGCGTGGTCGATCATCGCCAACTGACGCAGAGCAGACAGATTTGTCTCTGGTGCGTCGCAGGATTTCGCCAGAATCAGTCGGTCGGCCTGCCAGTTTCGGGCGATCCAGGCAGCGATCGAATCGCTGGTGATGTTCCAGGACGCAGGCAGAGTCTCTCCGCTGAACATGTCGTTCTGCTCGAACAGGAACGCAGTGGCATCAAGAACGGCCGTGTGCCCCTCGCACCAGATACGGTTGGCTTCATCATGGTTCTGCACGAGTTTCAGTGTTCGGTTCAGGCGGCAGAGCAGGGCGGCGTTGTGCGACATCGCGGCAATAGCGTCGCGGTGAGCTTTTTCGGGAGTGAGTAGAAATCGATCATCCAGATCTCTGATGACGTCAGCAGCAAATCCGCCCCCGGGAACGATCAGCACAGAGGCCGGATGCAATCGTTGAATAACGGCATCCAGCCGCGTAAAAAGGTCGGGAATCGTCAGTAGACTGCCGCCCAACTTCAAAACGACCGGGGCGGTCATCCGAGTTTCACGCGGCAGTATTTCTTCTTCCCGGCCCAAACCAAAAGCCCATCGGTGACAGCAATCTGCTTATCGTGGGATTCGATCGTCGTTTTCTCTTCACCCAGCTTCGCTCCGCCACCCTGAATCAGGCGACGAGCTTCCCCGCTGCTGGGGCACAGATTCAAAGAAGTGAGAAGCTTGACGGCGGTGATGGTGCCGTCGGTCAGATTCGATGCGGCCAGAACGACGTCCGGAATATCCGTCGGCAATGCCTCGCCGCCAATTTCCGCCTGCCATCGAGCGGCAGCGGCATCAGCGTCTGCGGCCGAGTGATACTGTCCAATCACCAGCTTGGCGAGTGCGACTTTGGCTTCTTTCAAATGGCCGGCCAGCAATCGGTCCACGTCATCCAGCGGGACCTCTGTCAGAAGCTCGAAATACATCTTCATGACACCGTCAGGAAGCTGCATAAACTTCTTCATCATGTCGTAAGGCGATTCACTGATCCCGATATAGTTGCCGAGGCTCTTGCCCATGCGGCGAATACCGTCCAGACCCACCAGGATCGGTGACATCACGGCGATCTGCTGATTCAGGTTCTCCTGAGCCTGCAGGTCACGGGCCAGCATAAAGCTGTAAAGTTGCTCGGTGCCGCCCAGTTCGACGTCCGATTTGATCTCGACACTGTCCCAGGCCTGCATGACCGGGTAGAGGCACTCGTGGAGAAAAATGGGCTTCTCGTCCTGATATCGCTTCGCGAAATCATCGCGAGTCAACAACTGAGCGACTGTGACTCGGCCGCAGAGCGACAGCACATGAGCGAACGACATTTTTCCGAACCAGTCACCATTGCGATGGACCTCGGCTCGAGACATGTCCACGACTTTACCGACCTGTTCAAGGTAGGTCTTCGCGTTGATTTCGACTTCTGCCTCGGTCAGTCGTTTGCTGCGAGCTTCATCTCGGCCGCTGGGGTCACCAACCAGCGCGGTGTAGTTTCCGATAATGATCACGGCCTGATGTCCGAGATCCTGAAACTGTCTCATCTTTCGCAGCGGTACCGTGTGCCCCAGATGGACATCGATACCGGTCGGGTCGATGCCGTACTTAATTCGCAGGGGCACTCCCGTATCTTTGCTGTGCTGGAGCTTCTTGCGCAGCTCTTCCTGCGGCACGATTTTTTCGATGCCACGAGTAATAATTCGGAGCTGATCTTCGACAGGAGGAAACGAAGCGGTCATTGGCGGCAAGAACTCATATTGGAGACAGAATGTCTTTTCAAACGGCACAAGCGGAGGCGAGTTTAGCAAATCCCGCGGGCGTGCGTAGCGGAGCAGTCAAAAGCAAGAAGCCCGGCTTTTTGAAAAAGCCGAGCTCCCAAACTATCCGAACTGTTTCCAAACCTGCTCGGCCTATTCGCGAGGTCGGCTGAGAAGTTCCTGAAACTCCAGTGCGAACTCTTCGTCGCCAGTCAGGCAGCGATTATTCATCGCCAGAATCTTGCGGATGCGGCCGACCGTCAGCTTCGCGGGACCTGTCAAACGCAGAACGAGTTCGTCGGGATTGAACTGTTCGAGATCGCGAATCGAATGAATGCCCAGAAACATGAAGGCTTCTTTGGCCTGCATATCGTTCTGGAAAACGACATCCAGCGGAGCGTCGATCGGAATACGTGAACGGCCAAGCTTGCGAACAGGCTTAGCATCGCGTATTCCTGTCGTAATGGTGGCCTTGCGAACACCTTTTTTCCGCGCCGGGCTTTCAACTTCTGCGATAACTGGTTTTGGTGCCACGACCTTTGGAGGAGCGGCTTTTACCACCACAGGCTTTGGGGCGGCAGGTTTACGAGCGACTGACGACTTTGTGACAGGCTTAGCAGCCGGCTTTTTCTTGATAACCTTCTTAACCACTTTGGACGCCGACGAAGTCCTGGCAACATTTTTGGCCGGACGAGCAGCCTTTTTGACGGCTTGTTTCTTCGCCATGAGTGCGATTCCTCTTGTTCATCCCTTTTTTCGATCCGATTGCTGAACCAGAAACCCCTCGTCAGAGCCTGAACTCAAGTCAAAAAGCCGCGGCCAGCGCGGCACATGATAGTCGTCAGAGCAGCGTTCTTACCTTGCCAGGCCGGGATGTTCCTCAAAAAACGCCCGAAGGATATCCTGTTCATCCTTGGTCAGGAGGCCTTCTGAGCCCAAAATCAGGTCCTTTTGAGCGACCCAACAACCCACCAGGTCCAGCAATTCTTCTCGATTCCCACACCAGTTGGAACCCATTTCAGATTCCAGCCAGGGGCAGGGATCTTCAATCTGCTGCAGCTCTCGCAAAAACACGGTTTGTCGCGGAGTCGGCCCGGCGATCTGCATACAGCGAGTTTTTGAATGCAGCCAGTGTTCAGGCTCAGCGGAGATAACCCGTGGTCCGTTCAGGACAACTCGGAGTGAGGCGCTCTGCTTTTCGGAGGTTACGCCGGCCAGAGATTCAAGGGCCGCGTAAACGACGAGTTCGTCCAACAAGACCGGGGCATCCGTGGAAGCCGCCAGCCTCTGCCAGGTTCTCAGCAG
>CAIXQV010000610.1 GCA_903921605.1 uncultured Planctomycetaceae bacterium
AAGGTTTCACCAACGCCGCCGGGTACCAGGACCACGGTTCGTTCCATTTGAGCCTGAAGGCCGGATATCTGCATTCCCAGCGCAATCGAAAGCCCGGTCAGGATGCAACAACCCGTGGTGACAATGAACACCACGTCCGCTCGCGGTTGTCGATAGCCAGCAAGAAATAACCACCGAGCCAGCCACCAGCGGGATTCACGCGACGCCTCTGCAGCGGCCTCGTCCCCTGCAATTTGCTCCCGAGACCGCGACAGTTCGGCCCATCGCTGCGAGGTTCTGGAACGCAACATCAGCCAGCGTGCAGCAAGAATGGCGGCTACGAAAATTCCGCCCGCAAAGCATGTGATAATCAGGATCTGAATTCGTGTCATCAGAATTTTGCCTTGCTGATAATATTCATCCAGACGATTCCCACCGCCTGCAGGATCACCGATCCGGCGACGAACCAGCTTCCCACGGACGATGTCACAAACTCTTCCATCTGATCTCGTCCGTTATTCCAAACGATGACAGCAATGAAATAGGTGAGTCCGATCAATGCGATCGTTGAAAACTGTGACTGAGCTGTGTTGGAGCGAATTTTTCGCGAAATTTCTATTCGATCCCGAATTGTCCGACCCACCGTGGTCAGTGTGGAAGTCAGCTTGCCGCCAACTTCCCAATGAACCGACAAGGCCGATGTGAAGAGCAGAAACGTTTCCAGCGGTACACGCTGAGCCAGCGAGCGGAAGACTTCCGCGGGTTCATCTCCCAGTCGAATGCGTCCGGAGATTTCTTCCAGATATGGACGCAGGGGCTGTCGCGATTCCGTCACCGCCGATTCAATGGCCGTGCCTACGCTCGCACCGGCACCGACGGCACCAATCATGATATCGATGGAGTCTGCCAGCTGGTTTTCCAGCCGAGCCGCCGTCTGGCCCGCAAGGAATGCCTCGACCTGACTTGAGAGCAGGCTGATCATCACCGCGATGGCAAGAACATACGGCGGACTCAGCCGAAATACCAATCCTGCAATCATCGCGGCGACAATGCCGATGGCCCAGGGAACCCACATCCAGCGTCGTCTCAAACGTCGCCCTGGATACTGCATTTCCGTGTCGCCCCGAGATTCAAATGCGGCGGCAAAACGCTCATACGCAGCTTCCTTCTGTCGGATCGACTGCCACCAGATGGCGAGCCCCGCAATGATCGTGAACCAGACAAAGATCAGAAACGCTGCGAACATCAAAATCTCATCTGTGGAGAAAGACGCTTTCGTTCTGTTGACTTCATTGTGGGGCATTTCGCTCATCGAAAGCTGCGTGGCTATCGCGGAACAAAAGACGACACGAATCGCATAATCTCGGGATCAACGGACCAACTTCTCATCCTGGCTGAAACAAACTCATCGGAAAATCCAGATCTTCTGCACGCATCTGCTCGGCAACACGAGGCACGATTCCTGTCGCCACAAATTCGCCTAGCAGCCGTTTTCCCTGACGACCTTTTGATCGAAAGCTGAAGATGTCCTGCAACTGAGGCGTCTCGCCCTCCATTCCTGTGATCTCCGATATGCTCTGGACCCGACGCACGCCATCTTCGTAGCGACGCACATGCACAATGAGCTGAATGGCCGAAACGATTTGCTCACGGATCGCTCGAGACGGCAGATCCAGCCCAGCCATCAGCACCATGGTTTCCAGTCGAGCCAGCGCATCGCGGGGACTATTGGCATGAATGGTTGTCAGACTTCCGTCATGCCCGGTATTCATCGCCTGCAGCATGTCCAGAGCCTCACCGCTGCGAACTTCACCGACGATAATTCGATCGGGCCGCATTCGCAGAGCGTTGACAACCAGATCGCGCGCCATGATACGTCCATGTCCTTCAATATTCGGCGGGCGAGTTTCCATGCGAACAACATGGTCCTGGTCCAGAATCAGTTCGGCCGCATCTTCGATCGTGACAATGCGTTCATGATCCGGAATCGCTTCCGTGATGGCTCCCAGAAACGTCGACTTGCCCGAACCTGTGCCGCCGGCAATCAGGATATTTTTGCGACCTCGCACGACGAGCTGCATAAACTCGCGCATCGCCGGGGAGAACATGCCCAGCTCCATCAGGTCATCTCGCCGCAATCGACGCTTGCCAAAGCGGCGAATCGAGAGCGTTGGTCCGTCAATGGTGATCGGAGGTAATGTGGCATTCACTCGGCTGCCGTCCGGCAGTCGAGCATCCACCATCGGTGAGGATTCATCAACTCGTCGTCCGACTCGCGCGGCAATGCGCTGAATAATGCGCACCAGATGCTCGGCATCCCGGAAGCGAATCTCCGTCTTCTCCAGCCGACCGAAACGTTCAATGAAGACCTTGTAGGGACCGTTGACCAGGACATCCGTCACGGCCGGATCTGCCAGCAACGGCGCCAGCGGCCCGACGCCAATCGTTTCTTCCAGCAGATCATCGACCATTTGCCGACGCTCCTGCTCATTCAACGGCAGCTCCTGCCCCTGCAACGCCTGAGCCACGAAGTCTTCGACAACCTCTGTCAGTTGTTCTTCACTGGCGCTGATCAGATTGCGCCGATCAAGGTCCGTCAGAAGCTGCTGATGCAGATCTGATTTTATCTTCAGGAACGAAACGGCTCCATTTCGAATTGGAGACGTCGTTGTTGCCGGAGCCAGTGCGGAGGTGGTTGCTCGCTTTGTGGTCGACCGAACATGATCGCGAGTCAGATTCAAATTGGCTCGTGAAAGAATCTGCCGAGGATCACGGCCCGGTGGATTCTGATCTGCGTCGCTCATCACGCATGCTCCTTTGAATCCGCATCATCCAACCAGTTGTCTGCGTCGTAGCGGAAAGAATCAGCAGTCGAGCGTTTCGCAGATGGCGTAGCGGCCATTCGACCTGCGACTGAAGATGCGATAGTTTCATTCGCACCCGTGGAAAGAGTTTCGACGTCGCTGACCAGTTGTTGCAGCATCTTCGAGAACCCGCTGAAACGCATCGAGTGCAGCCCCACGGGCTGACCGAGGTTTGCCGCAGCGATGACTCGCTTATCAAACGGAAACACGTAGTCGATTGGTCTCTGCAGTCGACCAGCAATGTCCATCAGCGACAGATTTCCAGCGATGCTCTGATTGCGGTTCACGATGAGCTTTTGCCGATCAGACGGGAAGCCGATACGTTCCAGAACGTTCAGCAGCGAAACCGCTCCCAGCAGCGTCGGCACGACATTCTCCACAACCACGAATGCGCGATCACTCAAATCCAGCGCGGCCACGACGACTCGGTCGAACATCGGGAATGTGTCGATAATCACAAAATCGTACGTGCGCCGAGCCAGCGTGATGATGCGAGCAATCAACGTGTCATCCACATCCATGGCCAGCACAGCATCGGACGGCGCCGCGAGCAGATGCAGGCCGCAAGGATGCTGAATCGCCATCTGCCGAATCATGGTGACATCCAGTCGATCGCGCTCAATTGCGACATCGGCCAGAGTCGCCTCCGGACGAATATCCAGCAACGCGGCGGCGACTCCCATCTGAAGGGACGCATCGATCAGAAGAACTCGCCCCGGATGTCGCAGCGCCAGACCGACGGCCGTGTTAACGGCCATCGTGGATTTCCCGACACCGCCTTTATTGCTGATGAATGAGATGACTCGGCCAAACGTCTGCGTTCCGAATGTGGGCTCTGCTGTTGAATTCTGCGTGACGTTATCAATCAGGGTCCGCAGTTCAGTGGTTGAAATCGGCCGCCGCAGGAAATCTCTGACGCCAGCTCGAAGAGCATCAATCAGCACGCTGCTTTCGGACACGTTATCGCGAAACCCATTTGGCCGAAAGATGGCCGCCAGTGGAACCGCCGGTTGCATCGCACTCAGCTCTCGTGCGACTTTCGAGACATCTCGCGGATCATCACCAAACGGCATCAGCACCAGCGCAGGGGGCCGAGACCGAATCGCTTCCATCAGCGCATGGCGATCCTCCGCAAACCTCATTCGAGGCTGCTCCTCCCCCATCGATCGAGCCGCGGTCTGCAGTTCTTCACGCAGTTGCGAGTCGTCAGTGAGGATCAGTATTTCAGAAGTATTCGCCACAGAGTAACCCTATTCGGAGTCGATGGATTG
>CAIXQV010000611.1 GCA_903921605.1 uncultured Planctomycetaceae bacterium
CGACATTGGCCAGCACGAACAGCACATCGCCCAACTCCGACTCAGCACGTTCACGAGTCGCGAGGTCACTTATCGGCTGATCCGGCACTCTCACGGCATCTACTGTCGCCGCGACATCAGGGATCTCCGCGGAACCGAACAACTCATGAGACAGCTCCGCGAGTTCTTCGTTTAGCTTATCGAACAGCATCCGCCGATCCGGAAAGTCATAACCCACTGCGGCCGCTCGAGCTGTAATGCGGGCAGCCCGAGCTAGCTCCGGCAGAGCCACAGGAATACCTTCCAACTGCGACGTGCGAGTCGGCTTCTCCTGCTGCTTCAGTGCCGTCCAGTTGCGGCGAACATCTTCAGTCGTGGCCGCTTCAACATCTCCAAACACATGTGGATGACGTCGAACCATCTTGTCAGCAATCTGTCGCACAACAGCCGTCAGTTCAAAGCGCCGCTCATCAGCGGCAATCTGCGAATCGAGCACCACCTGCAGCAGGACGTCGCCGAGCTCTTCCTGAATCGCGGCGTTGTCGTCCGAATCGATCGCTTCCAGCAGCTCGTAAGTCTCTTCCAACGTATACGGCTTGATCGTCTTCATCGTCTGCTGACGATCCCACGGACAACCTTCCGGAGATCGCAGTTTGGCCACGATGCGACACAATCGCTCAAACTCCGGAAGCAGCTCCTGAAAATCCGGGGCAGTTCCATGCACGGCTTGAGCGTCTGACATGAGGCATCACTGAGAGAAGAAGGAAAATTGGGCGGCTGGCTTCGTGGAAGTTTCTCAGGGAAGCTCATCGTTCGCAAGCACGCATCATTCCATACCAAAAGACTGCCGCAGTAGCTCAGGGACCTTCAGGCCGAATGAAAACGATTTGCCGGACTTCAGATTGTGAAACACCACAACGGCCGGGCTGAACAAAGCCGCATCCATCGCGTAGAAGTCATGATTCGCCGCTTTGAACAGTGACAGAAACGTCTGCCCATGAGCACTTGACGAGCTTGACGGCACCTTCGGCCCAATCTCCTGAATCACGCTGTCCTCGCAACGAACCCATAGATTGACCGTCGCTCCATAAAGGATCGAATCGTTCGTTCGGCCAATTCCCTGCATGTCGTTCTTCGCTACTGGCGGCAATGGAGCAATCCCCGTCCCGCTAATGATCGCATCCAGAGGAAACTGCAGCTCATGCAATTTGTGCAGAGCTGTCTCTATCGATCGAGCCACCACCTGGATCGAACCGGCCTGTGACGCTGTTGGTGCAACCGCCAGAGTTAGCCGGCAATCGCTGGGTAACGATTTTCGAACCGCGGCAATGGCTTCTTCATCCGGCAAACTGCCCGCCTCAAGAACCCCCACGGCGACCTTCCCGTTTTCGGTTTCCGGCAGGTGATGAAACAGGTCCTCTTTGCGAGCCACCGCGCGCATCGGGCCGGAACCCATGGCAAAGTAGTTGTCGGTTGCAATCTTCCAGCCCGCGTATTGACTCATCAAACATGATGCAACCGGATGGTCAGTTCTGACCAGGATCTGTGGAACCGCAGGCAACTGATTGTCGCCCGGCACAAGATCGACCTGGGCTAACCCCGACAGACAGATCCTTGCCAACAAGAGCCCGGCTTCCAGACCTCCTTCACTCTTAACTCCGAAGTCCAGCAACGTGGCGTTCGGCAAATGCTGAGCACTGATCCGCAGCGTTTCGCCGCGAGACTTTGCGAAGGTCGTCAGATGATCGGCTCGTTGATTCAGATGTTTTAATGTTGCGCTGTGGGTCGTCACTTTGAATTCACCAATGCTGATCCGGCCAATGCCGCAATGTGCCTGAGGGTTAAGATGAAGATGAGCTGGCTGATTACTCGACGAATGGTCGCATCTTTTCGATGCCAAGCTTCGCGACTTCCAAAGGATCCTTCGCCCACAAATCTTCGCGAAACAACTCCAGCGACAGGTAGCCGTTGTATCCGGTCGAAGCCAACTGATCGCAGTAAAACTTCAGATCCACAACACCGTCGCCCGGCATGACTCGATCAGAATC
>CAIXQV010000612.1 GCA_903921605.1 uncultured Planctomycetaceae bacterium
CAGCCTCTAGGGAGTTCTGATTCCGCGGAGTCCCATTCGCCAGTTGACGGGAATATCGTTCGCCTGCTCCAGCGTCAGATTGAAGATCTCGAACGGTGCCCACATCTCGTCTCGGACACGATCTCGCTGCTGGCAAAGTTGATCGACGAATCTACGACAACTCTGACTCTGGTTTCACCGCTCGTGCATCCTGAATTGAACTGGTGGCTGAGCGCCTTTGTGCGATCCTGCAGCGATCATTTAAGCGAACTTCAGCGACTTGCGGGATGGGCGATGTTGTTGCCGCCACCGTTGTGCACGGTCTCCAAACCGCAGCTGTCCCCGGTCTCCGGACCGAGCCAAATGCCGAACATTCTCGCCGACATTCAGACCAAGCTTGTTGCCCTGAACGACGGCCCCACGCTGCGAGCGGTGGCGCAGCTTTCCCAAACGCTTCTACCGATGGTCGATGCTGCGGCTGCCGACCTGACTGCGTCCAGCGTGACATCTTCATCGAGTAAGGAAGCCCTTGATTGGCTCCAACAGGTTAATCTCGCCTTAACGAAATCCGCCAGGCTGGCGACAGCCAGAATCTCCAGCCTGCATCACGTCGCCGAAGAATGCTCAGAATTCTCCGAGATGGATTTTGAGTTCCTGCATAACAGGTCTCGCGATCTTTTTGCGATCGGTTTTAACGTCAGTGAGAACCGAATCGACTCCGGTTGTTACGACCTGCTGGCCTCAGAGGCTCGCCTCGCAAGCTTTGTGCTGATTGCTCAGGGACATTTTAGTCAGGAACATTGGTTCTCACTCGGCCGACTTCTCACCAGCGCCAGTGGTGCGCCGGCATTGTTGAGCTGGAGTGGCTCGATGTTTGAGTATCTGATGCCGATGCTCGTGATGCCAACGTACGAAGGCACTCTGCTGGATCAAACCTGTCGAGCCGTTGTGCGCCGCCAGATCAATTATGGTCGTCAGCGAGGCGTGCCGTGGGGGATTTCGGAATCCGGTTACAACATGCTGGATCGCAGTCTCAACTACCAGTACCGCGCGTTTGGAGTTCCGGGGCTGGGATTGAAGCGAGGTCTCGCGGAGGATCTTGTCATCGCGCCGTACGCCACGTCGCTCGCGCTGATGGTAGAACCGGAGGCTGCGTGCCGAAATCTGGAACGGCTGGCTGCCGACGGCCGAGAAGGTGACTATGGCTTCTTTGAAGCCGTCGACTATACACCGTCACGACTTCCGCCAGGGATGACCAGCATCACGGTTCGTCAGGTGATGGCTCATCATGCGGGAATGAGTCTGCTCTCGCTGGCTTATCTGCTGCTGAACAAGCCGATGCAGAAACGATTCGCTGCCGACCCGGCCTTCCGAGCCGTTGATTTGCTGCTGCACGAACGAGTTCCTCGAGCTACAGTTCCTGTGTTTCCGCATGCCATCGAAGCCGGAGCAACTCGCAGCGCATCCGCCGAAGAGGCGGGGACGATGCGCGTCTTCACCGATCCGAACAGCCCCGTACCCGAAGCGCATCTGCTGTCGAATGGGCATTATCACATCGCCATCACAAGTGCTGGTGGCGGTTACAGCCGTTGGCGAGATCTTGCGGTCACGCGCTGGCGGGAAGATCCGACACGCGATTGCTGGGGAACATTCTGCTATCTGCGGGACCTTGAAAGTGGCGTGCTCTGGTCCACTGCCTTGCATCCGACCGGACGTTCTACGCGTCATTATGAAGCGATCTTTACTCAGGCTCGGGCCGAGTTTCGCAGACACGACGAACATATTGAAACACATACCGAGATCAGCGTTTCGTCCGAAGACGATCTTGAACTGCGGCGAGTCACGCTGACAAATCGCTCGGAACGAGTTCGCGTCATCGAAGTCACCAGTTATGCCGAAGTGGTCCTGGCGACTCAGGCTCAGGATGAATCTCATCCTGCATTCAGCAACCTGTTTGTTCAAACGGAGATCGTGCAACCTCAAAATGCGTTGTTCTGCACTCGACGACCTCGTTCGGCCGAAGAACATCCGCCGTGGATGATGCACATGATGACGATCGGGCGTTCCGTGGCTGGCGTTGTTGCAGGCCAGGTGAGTAACCGAAACGACGTCAGTTACGAGCCGTCGTTTGAAACGGATCGCATGAAATTCATCGGTCGTGGGCGAACTCTTTCGGCACCCGCAGCGTTCGATCAACAGAGGCCTCTGTCCAACACGGTGGGCTCGACTCTGGATCCGATCGTCAGTATTCGCAACAAGTTGATTCTGCAGCCCGGCGAATCTCTTCGCGTTGATATCGTCACAGGCGTTGCCGAAACTCGCGATGGCGTCAGGGTAATGGCCGAGAAGTACAGCGATCCAAGTCTGGCCGATCGAGTGTTTGAGCTTGCGTGGACTCGCGGCCCGATCATGTTGCAGCAATTGAATGTGACAGAAGCCGACGCGCAGGCTTACGGACGACTGGCCGGATCCATTATCTATGCTTCAGCCCTTCGACGAGCGCGGACGAGTGTGCTGATTCGGAATCGACGAGGTCAGTCCGGTTTGTGGGGATATGGAATCTCGGGCGATTTGCCGATCGTGCTGGTTCGAATTCGAGATGCGGAAAAGATCGAACTGGTACGTGAAGCGTTTCAAGCTCATGCCTGGTGGCGAATGAAGGGACTGAACGTCGATCTGGTTATCTGGAATGAAGATGATTCGGTGTATCGTCAGTCGCTGCAGGACGCCATTATGGATGCCGTGGCGGCCAGCCCCGCATCGGCTCTGCTGGACCGTCCGGGTGGAGTCTTCATTCGGCGGGGAGAACAGATGTCCGAAGAAGACCGTGCGCTGCTGCAGTCGGTCGCTCGAGTCGTCCTGCAGGACGATGCGGGGACTTTAAGCGAACAGGTCGATCGACGAGCACGTGTGGAAGTGACAGCACCATTGCTTCGCCTGAATCGTCGACGCGGCGATATCATTCCTGCCGCGGATCCCGCGCCGCGAGATCTGGCGTTCTTCAACGGGCTGGGTGGATTTAGTCGCGACGGGCGCGAGTATGTTTCCATTCTCAAACCTCAATCGGCGACCCCTGCGCCGTGGGTCAACGTGATTGCGAATTCACAGATCGGGACAGTGATCTCGGAAAGCGGCAGTGCTTATACATGGGTTGATAACAGCCACGAATTTCGACTGACGCCGTGGAACAACGACCCCGTGTCGGACACGTGTGGAGAAGCCTACTACCTTCGCGATGAGGAGACGGGCCGATTCTGGTCGCCATCGCCGTTGCCTGCGCGAGGCACCAATACGTATCTTTCGCGACACGGTTTTGGATACACGATTTTTGATTATACCGAAGACGGGATCTCCACGGAGCTGTGCGTTTACGTAGCGATAGATGCCCCCGTTAAGTTTGCACGCCTGAAGATTCGCAATCATTCGGGACGAGCACGGCAGATGTCGGTCACTGGCTATTGGGAATGGGTACTCGGCGAGGTTCGGGCGAAGTCGCTGATGCACGTGGGAACGGAACTCGATCC
>CAIXQV010000613.1 GCA_903921605.1 uncultured Planctomycetaceae bacterium
AGTCCCGTCACATGCGACCGAGATCCTCCGGCCAGTTCCTGCACGCAGCGATCGGCTCGCGCATCAATGAACGGCGAATCAGCTTCCAGTTGAAGTTCACGAATCAAAAACGGCACGCAGAGACTTTCAGGGTTGGACTTTCAACAACTTTCGGACGCTCATGAATTGATGAGTTATCGCGACCACCTTGGTCATGCACGCTGCGGAAGTCCCATCGGCGGAGCGACGGGCGTACTGTACACCCGTCGCTCCGCCGACGGGCTGCATGCTCAAAGGTCGGGGCCTGCGTATCGTATGCGACGAATGTGCGAATCCTCCGGGTTTGCGGCCTGTTTACCACTGTTTTTAGGCTCTTTTGTTGCTCTTCCGAAGAATGCTCGTCTTGACCCGGGGAGCCTTTTTCCTGCATGATCAAACTTGGCCAGATCCGCGTCCCTGCTGAGTGTTCAGAAAGTCAACCAATCCACGATGAAGCCCAGACGACGAAGATCTCTGGTCAGAACTCAACCCTGCTGGATTGCTTCAGCCAATGGGGCCTCTGCAGCCACGGAAACGCTCGAAGACCGATCTTTGCTCAGCAACCTGACCATCGCGAACGCTTTTCTGGTCGATGGGAACAACAGCCGTATCAACAGCCCGCTGCTGGGTGAACAGGTCGAAATTCGCAGTCTTTATTCCACCAATGGGCTGACGGCTTCGGCGTCGTATGCGATTCGGTTTATCGTCGATGGTATCGCGGTAGACCAAACCGACCTGACATTTGGAGCCGCTACCGCTGCAGCCACCGAGAACTGGTTCGCCGATATGTTCCATGGCTACGCTGAATCGGGCAGCCATTCTGTTCAGGTCATTCTGGATCCGTTCAATCAGGTCGCCGAAACCAACGAAGCTGATAACTCACTGACATTCTCATACGCTCCTGTTCGAGCCACGAATCTGCCTCAGAAGCTGAGTCCCGTCGTTGAGGGTACTGCTGGTGTCGACTGGCGAGTGATGAACTTCGCAGATCTGGATCCTCGACCCGGCTTCCTGCGAGATTATCGCGGCGGCAAGTTTACTTACGATACTCCGACGTTTGGACACGACGCGCTCGACATCGGACTGGCCGATTTTTCTGCGGCTGATGAAGGGATGCCGGTCCTTGCCGCGGCCGATGGGATCGTAGAAGCCGTCAACGACGGAGCCTTTGACCGCAATAAGAGCTTTGCCTATCCAGAGCCACCCGCCAACTATGTCATCATCAATCTTGGAGACGGCTGGCGAGCCAAATACTGGCACCTGCGAAGAGATTCCGTTTCAGTGAAGGTCGGCGATTCGATTGCCGCCGGTGATTTTCTGGGCTGGACCGGCAGTTCAGGCTTTTCCACCGGACCCCATGTCCATTTTGAGCTGACGTACAAGAACCATCCGGTCGAAACAATGCTGGATCCTGCGACGTTCTGGGTGACGCCGCCTCAATATCCGGCGGATTATCGACACGTGATCAAATCGGGCTTCTCAAGTAATGTCCCGACCCCTTCTGAGTGGACCGAGCAACCTCAGGACATTCGCACATTCAAGCCTGGCAACCGCCTTTCGTTCTGGGTGATTGCCGGAGCGATGATGCCGGGAGATACTCGTACCGTCCGCCTCCAGCGGCCTGATGGCAGTCTGTTTCTGGATCAGACGAGTAACCCGGGAAGTACTTTCTTTCAGGTTTCTCAATGGGCTTATACGGTCACTCTTCCCACTACCAATGTAATGGGGACGTGGACTGCGACATGGCTCCAAAATGGCGTCGAGCTGACTCGACAGACTTTCACGGTTTCCAATACAGGTGTTCCGGAACTCCGAGTTGACCTTGGCAGTGAACTCATTCCCAGCGGACGATTTACTCCGATCGACTTTGGTGAGTCTCTTCCGGGTTCTGTCGGGCAAATCCGAACGTTTGATATTCGCAACTTTGGCTCTGCGTTGCTTTCACTGAATTCAGTCACAGTACCGACCGGTTATGAAGTCGTGAGTTATCCTGCGACTGTTCTGCAACCTGGTCAGTCCACGACGTTAACGGTTCGCCTCTCGACCACCGCTCAGGGATACTTTGCCGGTGAATTGCGTTTAGTGACCAATGATTCTGATGAGTCGCTGTACCGTATCTGGCTGGAAGGTATTGTCGCGCCAGCCGAAATTGGCACATTGATTCCCGGGCTGTCGGTAAGAAAGGCGGCTGAGGGGACGCGGCTTTTTGCCAATGTGCGTCGCACAGGAAATCTAACCTCGGCACTGACGGTTTCGCTGTTGGCTGATAAGACGGAACTTCTTTTACCATCAACAGTTACGATCCCTGCCGGAGCAGCATTCGTCAACTTTGAGGTCCAGGCTGTTCAGGATCTGACGACAGACAGTGAACAGCGAGTATCGTTGACAGCTTCTGCTGTCGGGCTGCGATCCGGACAAAATGAAGTTCACATTCTGGATGCTATTCCGGACATTCGAGTACCCGCTTCACCCAATATTATTGGTCCAACGAAAAGCGTTCTGAATAATCCTGTAACGATCTCCTGGACGCCCGTTTCGAATGCCTCCAGCTACGATGTCCGTGTCGATTTTCTGTCCGGAACAAAGCCCAATTTGGTCCGATCAACGGTGACACAGACTTCTCTTTCACTCGGCGGATTTCATGAACTGGGGCGTTATCGCGTCATGGTGCGAGCGAACCTTAGCAGCGGTGGTTCGACCGCCTTCAGCGCAGGTCATCTCTTTCGTGTCGACAGTCCGATCTTATTGACCCCGTTGGCTGAGGTTCAGGTGACTTCTCGCCCGGTGCTTTTCTGGAACACAGTACCGACGGCCGTTAGATATGAATTCCAGATCGAGGACATCCTCCGGCTGAAATACTTCGTGGCCTCTTCCTCCAGCAGCACCTCAACCAGCCTGACGTTTCCAAACCCTTTGCCGATGGGTATGTACGAAGTTCGAGTTCGTGCGATTGATGCTCTAAATGAGAAGACGTCCTGGTCACCAGCGCGTTCGTTCACTGTGGTCCCGGTTCCGTCACCGAGCCTGACTCCGCTGTCGACTTTCTACAGGACTCCTGCCCTGAGATGGTCGCCGGTGCTCGGTGCTCGAAGTTATGATGTTGTGCTTCGCGATCAGAGAACCGGTAAAACGATTTATCAGGCTTCTGAAGTGAGACGGACTGTCTGGACAACTCCGGAAAGTCTGCCTGTCGGAAACTACACCTGGCAAGTCCGTGCTTCTGCTGAGTATGACGTTCACAGTGCCTGGAGCCCTGTTCGCAACTTAACTATCGGTGGCCAGCCGCAAATGCTGACTCCCCTGAACTCTGCTGCGGGAAGTGTCACTTTTCATTGGGATCCCGTGCAGTTCGCTGATCGTTATGAACTGCGTGTTGTCAGCGAATCGGCGTTGCAGACGGATATCCTGCGTGTGAGCACGATCCTGGGAACTGCTAAAGAGATCACTCGAACACTTCCTGTCGGAGCTTATCGTGTTTGGCTACGTGCTTTCAGCCCCTATGGAGAAGCAAGTGCATGGAGTTTCGCTGTTCGCTTTGTCGTAAGCTGACTTTGACTCGGCCCCGCGCCCCGCTGCGGCTCGGGTCGAGTCACTCAAACAGCAGGCTTTCCAGCAGCTTCCGATGCCTCGGATCCGGAAAGACGGCTGCGATTTCCAAGGCAAGAAACGGGCTTGTGGCCGGGATTTTGACCAGATCTTTGACCGTCGTTACGACGCGATTGATGCCCCTGGATGCAGCTCGCTCAGCGATTTCTGTCAGATCTTCGTTCGTGTAATGATGGTGATCAGGAAACCACTGAGTCGCCTCAACACGCAACCCAGCTTTTCGACACGTTTCGGCGAACGCTTCGGGATTTCCGATGCCGCTAATCAGCATCACTGGCTGGTCGCTGACTTCTTCGACTGAATATCGACGACCATGGACATCGATCAGGCCTGAGGGACAAAACTCCACCCGACCTATTCGATTGGCCTGTTTCAACGCGATCTTTCGAACACGCTCTTCGATCGCTGCCAGCACTGATTCCGCGACCATATCCGATCTCGTTAACAACACCATATCCGCGCGTTTCAGAGCTGTCAGAGGTTCTCGCAACAATCCTCGCGGCAGTAGATGGTCATATCCAAACGGATTTGTGGCATCGATCAGTACTATGTCCAGTTCCCGATGAAGCTGTCGATGTTGGTATCCATCATCCATCACTATGGTGTCGATATCCGTCGTGCTGATCAGCTTGCGAGCTGCCGTAAATCGTGATGAATTCTGTTCGTGGGGCACTCCCGGACAGAGCCGTTCCAACACTCGCTTTTCGTCATTGGCCTGCCCGTCCACGGAACGATAACCACGGCTGATGATTCCTGGGATACGATCCTGTTGTTGCAGGATTTGCACGACCAGGGCCACGATCGGCGTCTTTCCGGTTCCTCCTGTGGTGAGATTTCCCACACTGATCACCGGAGCATTAACTCGACGAGGCTTGCGAATCCCAAAATCAAATCCTGCGTTTCGCAGTTCGATTGCCCCGCGATAAACGGGCTCCAGAATCGTGAGCCCAAGCCGACCAATTCCTGCAAGAATTCCGTGCGTCTTTCCGCTGATCAGATTGAGGAAGCCTTGTTCGTTCAAGCGGTGGAACTCGATATTTTGAGCGTTTCTGGTGGGCTATTTGACGGGGAATCTTAGTGCTGGGTGATTGCTTGAGCCAGTATCTGGTCCGCTTCATGACTCCTTCACTTCTGACGTCGCTGGTAGATTCTCCGTCGTCTTTGGCCGATTCGGTCGGTTTTCGCCGGTTTTTCCCTGCTTTTACCCTACCTTAGGCACCTATGTGCTCTTGATCTTGCTGCTTTTTCCGGGTGAAAGTCGTTGCCATCTTGACTACGATGACCGGGCCGCTGCTTTTCTGCTCCCGCTATTTCGCTCGGATCTTCATGCCGTCTCCTTCCTCAGCTTCCGAAAAACCGTCTCCCGCATTTGCCCTGCGCAATATCGAGCTGCGTTTTAAAGGTGCGGAACGAGCGGTCTTTCAGAACCTCTGTTTGGATGTTGTTCAGGGAGAATTTCTGTCGATCGTCGGGCCTTCCGGTTGCGGCAAATCCACTCTGCTCAAGATGCTGGCCGGTTTGCTGATGCCGACAGGCGGAGAATTGAATCGACACTCGATCTCCGCGGAGTCCTCCCGTCGAATCGGTTTTGTTTTTCAGCACCCCACTCTTCTTCCGTGGAGGACAGCGGCTGAGAACCTGAAGTTGCCGCTTGAACTCGGCCCAGACGCTGGCTCAAGGCAATTGTCACGAACGGAGTGCGAAGATTTGCTGCTGCAAGTGGGACTGACTGCGGCCGATGCTGACAAACGACCATCTGAGCTGTCTGGTGGCATGCAAATGCGATTATCTCTGGCCCGTGCTCTCGCAACTGGCCCGGATATTCTCCTTCTTGATGAACCTTTTGCGGCCGTTGATGACCTGTTGCGATTGCGACTTCAGGAAGATGTCAGACGATTGTACGAGCAGAAAAATCTGACCACGATTTTGGTCACTCATAATCTGCATGAGGCGGTTTTTATGAGCGATCGAGTCGTCGTCCTGGGTGGCTCACCGTCTCGCGTTGTCGACGCCTTTACGGTCTCTGGGCCAAGGGAACGTACGGCAGAGTTTCGTCAGTCTTCAGCGTTTTTCGATGATTTGCGACTGGTCACCGCTGCTCTGTTCAGAACTCCTGTCAGCGGAAAGGAGGTCGAACATGCGTGAAATTCTTGTCTTCGTTTTGCTCGTCATAGTCTGGCAATTGACCGTTTGGCTGGGGAATATTCACCCGGTTCTCTTCCCCGGTCCCACGGCTGTGGCGACTGCTGCGTGGAAACTTCGGGTCGATTTACTCGAAGCAACCTTTCGTACCGCTTTAGCTGCCTTTACTGGTTTGTCGATCAGTGTGATCCTCGGCACTCTGTCAGCCTTTGTATTCTCCCAGTCCACGTTGATCCGGCGTGCTCTGTATCCCTATGCAGTACTGCTGCAAACGATCCCGATTATCGCGATTGCTCCGATAGTGATTGTCTCGTTTGGGCGAGGATTCTTCAGCATCGCTCTCGTGTCTTCCGTGATCAGTCTCTTCCCGATCATTACGAATACCACTACCGGTCTACTTCAAATTGATCCTAACCTGCTGGATCTGTTTCGGCTGAATGGGGCCACGCGTTTGCAGACTTTGCTGAAGCTTCGAGTGCCCTGCTCTTTGCCGTTTCTTTTCTCCGGCATCCGCATCGCCAGCGGTTCCGCAATTGTTGGCGCGATCGTTGGTGAGTTCTTTGTTGGCTCCGGACAGCCCGGACTTGGGGCTATGATTCAGCGAAAATCGGCTTCTCTGGATATGGCTGAACTTTACGCCACCGTCTTCACTTCCACCGCGCTGGGAACCCTGGCTTTTGCGGCCGTTAGTCTTCTCGGTGAAAGTCTTCTGCGACGACGCTTCGGGATGAGTCTGGGCGGACGATAGATTTTTTTCCTCAGGAAAGCGGTTGGCTCTGCTGCTTCTTGCGATAGACGTACAACACTGGTGATTCGTCGTTGTCGGCTGCTCCGGGGATCACTTCTGTGGTCCAAGACGGTGCCTTGTTATTCTCACTCCAGTCAGCGACGGCCCGAGCTTCTTCTTGTCCTCCCGCATGTCCGCGATAGGCGATCACGGTCATCACGCCACCCGCTCTTAAAAGGCTGACACCGGCCGCTATCGCTTCTGTTGTTGTCGCGGCTGATGTTGTTCGCTGTTTATTTCCTCCGGGAAGATAGCCGAGGTTAAACATAATCGCCCCTGCGACTTCCGATGAAGCTAGCAGTGACTTCAGCACCTGACTGTGATCATCCTGATGTAAAGTGACGTGAGTGATGGATTCTGTTTCCAATCTGGTTCGCGTTGACTGAATCGCTTCTGGCTGAATGTCGATTGCGTGAACGTGCCCTGATGGCCCGGTACAAGCTGCCAGAAACACCGTGTCATGTCCGTTTCCCGCTGTAGCATCCATTACGGTGTCGCCCATACGCACCGCTCGTCGCACGATACTGTGTGCCAGTTTCGTCAACGACAAGCCCTTTGCCCCTGTTGCTCGATTCTCTTGCCCCTTCGTTTCTGGTTTCAACGCCATAAGTTTCACAAATCGCCTGGCCGTTATTGGGGCCATCAAAGACGCTTTCGAACCCATACCATTCAGAATTCCCACGTGCGGGTAAGTTGCGTGACGAGCCGCGATCGGCTGCCGATTTCTCATGCCCGCTCTGATGGCTGAGTATTGCGCGATGACTCGACTGTTCTCTGTTGTTATCTCATACAGCCCACGCAAAAGTTCGTCTCGGCCATTTTGTGTCTCTTTCTGGTCCAGGTTTTCGCGGTCGTATGTGGCTCCCAGAAGGTATTCTTGTGGTAAACCGTCTTCTCTCTCCTCCGTGCCGGGAGCCAACCAGAAACCTTGATGAACTACTTGTTTGACTGTCCGATCGGGAATCTCAAGCCTCAGGATTTCTCCCCGTGCCGGAGCATCCGGTATTTCTGGAAACCATGGGTTTTCCTCTGGTTGGTAACCCTGACAAAAATAGATCTC
Organism: uncultured Planctomycetaceae bacterium; assembly: GCA_903921605.1. Next base: position 7,614 of record CAIXQV010000613.1, read on the forward strand.
CTGTCCTACGAAAGCCAATTTGGGCACTCGAACACTGCTTTCACTGACCTCGAGATCTGTTGTCGGGTCCAGATCGAACTGATGAAAACATCCTTTTTCGGCGAAGAAGCTCCTGGTCACTTCGAGAAATGTGCTGACTCGAAGTCGAGCGGCCCGCAGCATTCGAAATCCCCTCACTCCGCCATTTGCTCCGTTGATCAGTTCGATCTCACTGCGATGAGTTTCGTAACGTTCCTTGAGAAAGAAATCTCTCTCTATGTCATCCTGAAAGTACCGTTCCGCAGGCTCTTCATTGAACAGTGATGCTCCCGTTTCCGTTTCTACTCGCCTATAGAACTCCTTGGCGACAGTCAGGCTTTCGTCAAAGTCGCCCGCCTTCGATAGTCGTCGTCCTGTAAACGGTGTAACCAATCCCGCCGCGATGCGAGACGCCGTGATGTTCCTGCCTCGATCAAGAACATGAACTGTCTTGTCTTCCCAATGAAGCGACCAGGCCAGTACTGAACCTGTTATGCCCTGCCCAATGATCAGGCTCTTCGACATCTGCCGGGCTCCTCTGATTCAGCTTCGAGCGCATTGATCACCCCTAATGATCTCGCTGAGACTGAGTTTTCTTTCTGTTTCATTGTTTTTCCCTCGTGGTTCAGTCTATTCTGGGGCCTTGTTTTCGTGCTTTTCACTCTCGCGTCTCGGCCTTTTGCAAAAGGTTCCCGCCCATGTCGTCTCATTCCTCCCGGAATCGTCGCTCGTTTTTGAAGACCACTGCTGCTGGCTCCGCCGCTGCTCTTTCGTCTTCTTTGTTCGTTTCTGAAGCGTCTGCCAAAGCTTCTCTCAGCCCTCTTGAGAAACTC
>CAIXQV010000614.1 GCA_903921605.1 uncultured Planctomycetaceae bacterium
GAATTCTGTGTTGCAGCTCGGGCTGATTTTTGTTCAGCCAATATGCTTCGAACATCCTTCAGCAAGCCGTTGAGTCTTTCCTGCTCACGTTCAACACTGCTGCGACGGTCTTCACTTTGCAGCAACTTCAGCAATGTTTCGAGACTGGCAACGATCTCAGTCTGTTTCTCGGTCGCCGTTCCGAGTTCGCTCTTGCTGAGTAACTCAACAACCTTCTCAATATCTTCTTTGACCTGATCCTCGCGTCCTTTACCAATGGCACGTCGCAGCAGATCGGCTCGCTCCGGATCCTGACGTCCAAGGATATCGGCCATCTGAGTCAGCATTCGTTCAAAGCGAGCATACCGCCCGCTGATCGCCAACGCATCGTCACGCAGATCCTTAGGTGTCACAACCTTTGGGGGCACTGTTTTCTTGTCGGGTTCCGAGTCCGATGATTTTGGCTCCTGAGCAACGACGCCAAACCACATCCACAAACAGGTACAAAAACTTGCCGCAAAGATCATGCTGCGAATATTCATAGTGATCTATCCTCAGGAGTGGTTCTCCTGCCCTGCTTCAACCTGGCGGTCAGTATTTCACATACAGTTCAGCTGTTGGTCTTGGTTTACACAAATGCTGATCATTACTTCAGGATATCATCAATGAGCTGATTCTTTTGCAGCTTTTTCGTTTCGTCCCGGTTCTTCTGCAGTTCATCAAGGATGGCCTTCAGATCACGGAGAGCCTCATGAAACTCAGCCATATCTCGAACATTCTCCAGAACCACCTTCAGAGCCAAGATGACCTTTGTCACCTCTGCATTCGCATTCGCGACAAGCAATTCCGTGGGCTGTCCATCCTGCGCGGCGACTCTCAGGGCACTGACGGCTCGGTCGGCAGAAGGTAACATCTCTGCACTGACAACCTTTAGAGGATCCACGATGGATGATCGCATATTCTCGGCCAGCTGCTGTGGAGGCACGGCGTTGTTGATCAACTGGCGGACGACTTCCTCAAAGCCTTCAATGATGGAACTCAGCTCGTTAGCCTGTCGACGCAAATTGTTGCCACTGCGCGTCGCACTGGTATTCAGGCTGACTCGATCCTCCTGAACCGCGTTTGCCCCCGCCTCATCGACTCTCGCAGCAACATCCTTGTGGAACAGCAAGTCGTTGTTGAGTTCTTCCAGCTGGCTGATCACTTCCTCAAACCGCCCACGCAGAGCAATCTCACGCGTGTAGAGCAGCGACAGAAGCTCCTCGATGCTAACAATGCGAAACAGCATAGGCTCGCCACGAGTCACACCCGGGGCCGGAAAGATGTTCGCATCTGTAGCCGTGATTGACAGCGTCAGCGTCTGCCCCTCCGACAGTTCCAGCACCTGAACATCAAACAGTTCGTACGCCTCAGTCTCACTACGGCGAAGTTCGAAGTCGGTCGTGTTTTTGTCCGGAATTAAACGAAACGGCCTCGGTCGCCACGTTGATTCATCGTCGACAAGAAACTCAAAAGTTGCCGACTTCAATCCGTAGTCATCCTTGATTCTGCCAGCAACCGGAATCTTGGCGAATCGCGTGATAGCATTGTCGATGCCAGTCAGCTGGGCCACAACAACTGGCGGCTTGTCTTCCAGCCCTTGCACTCGAAGTGTCTCGGGGCTGACTGTCATGACATCGTCGACGTCATGCAGAAAGAAACGCAGGTTGGCATTCGAGGGGATCTTCAGAACATCCAATTCTGCAGTCACTGGGACAGTTGTTGTGTCCGGTTCTGAGCCACTTGATGCGACAGTCTCTTTTGCCGTTTCAGGCAGTGGTGAGGTAATTTCAAATCGAGCAGAAAAGGCCATCCCATCCTGAGTAATCAGTTTTCTTCCGTTGGAGTCTGACGACTGCGAGTCTCTCATGGTCAGTGTTGAACCATCGTGGTCTCCTGAGAGCTCAAACTGATCGGAAACAATTCGCACGCCTCGCAGCGCCTTGCTGGAGGTTGCCGTCAGTTCAAATAATGTTCCGATCGGCAACTGAACTTCACTGCCATTGACGGAAATCGACGTCTCGCGCTGCTGATTCCAGCCGGTGTATTCAGGGTAAACACACTTCAGCACTATCCCATCAATCCCAGGCGGATTTACCACATCCACATGATAGGGCGTTCGGCTGCGATAATCGCCAGCCAGCAGTTCCACAATGATCGGTTCCTGCAGACGCGTCACAACAAAGCGAAACTTTCGGTTCGATGATGATGTCGGAGAAACGTACGTTCGACTTCGTGAACCATCTGCTCTGATAACATCGACTCGAACACGGTCCGGAACGATCCAATCCTGCCCTTCAGTGGGACCACCGTCAGGGACAAACATCTCAAGTTCCAGATCAGCCCCGCGCGGATGACGATACAGAAGTTGATCATCCGCCGGAACAAATTCGACAGCCCTGTCGCCCGGCTGAGCAATCGCGACCATTTTCAGATCTGTGGTTCGTTCATGGTAGGTTTCATCGCAAAGAACAAATGCACTCCACCAGCGAGTCAGCAGTTGCGGCTGAGCGATGGCTGTAACGAGCAAAGACAACAGCAACCCGCCCGCGAAGAGACTCAACCGTTTGACTGATGAAATGTCGAAGATTTCATCAGAGACAACGGTCTCCGCGAGTGCTTCTGCTTCGTGAATCGACCTTTCCAGCATCGGACGTGTCAGCGGCCCCTCAACTGGCAAGCCTTTTGATGTTTCGATCGATGTGATCAGGCGATCCTGGAACTGCGGAAACCTGCGTTCCAGAATCAACGCGATGTCCAGGTCACGAACGCGGCGCAGGAGCGGAAAGCAAACGCGACTCGCCAGAAGCCATAACACGGCGGGCAGCATCACGCCCAACAGGATTGCTCGAAGACCGACAGGAAGCTCGAGATGCTGAAGCAGAAACCAGCCAATGTCCAGAGTGGTGGTCACCCAGAAGACCACGGCCGCAAAACACACCGTGAGCAGGACACCTGTGGCCACGGCATCACGCCGCAATCGAAAACGCACGCGCCGGATCAGTGCTTGAACTTTCGGCGGAATCGAAATTTGAGTGACTGTTTGAGTCGGTGAAGACATGTTGTCCCTGCATCTGTTCCCGACTGGCGTTGTCCCCCCGGACACCGTCAGTCTGACGGGAGTCTATGCTGTCCCGGCAGGCAGAGAAAGAGACGCCTTTCAGATTCCGTATCCCAACGGGGTTCTGCATTTTCTCAGGCCGCTGTTCTATTCAGGAGCAGAACACGGCCGGATTATGCCCTGAATCGTTTTACAAACAACCGCGAGTTCGTCGCAATGACGATTGAATTTCCTCTAGAATTCTTGTGTTGATGCAAATCCACGGATCCAATGGTATGCCAAAGACCGAACAGGAATCGACTGTTCTCCGGAATGCTCATTCCGACCGTGTGTCCAATCCATGTTAGTCCCGAGAGCGAACGATGAATTCCAAATCCATAGCTGCCCTGCTTGTCGCCATTTCCTGTCTCGTGTCAGAGACTACGGTCGCACGTGATTGGACCGACGCAACTGGCAAACACAAGTTCTCAGGAGACCTGATTGCCGCCAGCCCTGAAACGATCCTGCTGCGAGGAAAACGCAAGACACTTGAGGCGTATGTCGTTTCTGAACTCAGCGAAGCCGATCAGGCGTTCGTAAAGGAGTATTTGGAGTCAAAAACGGATGATGTCGCTCCGGAAAAAATGCAGACCTGGACTGGTCGAGAAGGAGTCAGTCTTCGCGGTCGAGTGATCGGTTACGGAACACGAACACTTGAGATCACGACTCAGTCTGGAGCAATCCAGGTCAACAAGACACCATTGAGCAGAATGGACGAGATCTACAAAAAAATGATGCCAAAGATTGTGGCAGAGTTCGACGACAATTCGGTGAATACGGAAGCTGATCTTGCGCTCTGGGGACGCAAGCTGAGAGGAAAAGAGAAATCCTTCACTGTTGACGGCGTCCTGATGGAACTTGAAAACGGTGAGAAGATTGCAGTTCCTTTGTTCCTGTTTTCAGAAAAGGAACGCGAAGTTCTCGAAGCCGGCTGGGACACATGGAAAGCAGAAGCCACCGAAGAGGACGAGCGAAACCGTGAAAGCTTTCTAGCCGAGGCCTCTGCGGCCGAGTACCACCGTAATCAGGAAGCTGCCGCTCAGGCCAATCAACAGATTCAGTTGATGCAGTTGAGCATGATGGCTGTAAATGCCGGGTTCGCACACATCTGGCAAGTCCAGATGACGCCTCGACCGGGCGTTCGTGCTCGACCGATGGTTGTTATGGTCCCTGCACAAAACAGTGCACAAGCTCAGACCCTCGCGGCAGAAAAGTATCCCGCTTTCGTACCCGGCGCAACGGCTCAGGTGAGTTATTAGGTTTCGAACACGAATCGCCTGCAAACGGTAGATCCCATACCCTTCCGCGTGCCGTAAGCTGATGTCCGCCAATGTGACCCCTTCCTGCCTGGAAAATAGGTCGTTCGACGCGTCGGTCGGTCTCACCGGAGGGAGTTGCGTTGTCAAACCATGAAACGTAGGTTGGACATTCTTGTCCGACCGCGGCTCGACGTACACGAATCCCCGCTGGGTGGCATTTCCACGCAGAGGGAGTGCGCGAAGGCGCGAGAAGCTTCTCCGACGGCTCTCATCCGAGAGCGTGCATGCCATAAAACTCAACTTGTAGATCTCTGCTTCTCGTTGCTGCGCAACACAGCCTATCCAAGCTGAGCCACCCAGCAAATGCAGTAAACCCACGGTAGCCTGTTTTGGGAGAGGAATAGGGATTCATTCAGGTTGCTAGCCAGCGATTTACAGAACTTGATCATCAACGCGAACAAATGAATCAGGATGTTCTTTCTTGAAGGCTTTGGCCTTTGACAAAGTGATCCCGGAACACTGTTCGAAAATCAGTTGCGCATCGCTGCGACCCGACATCCAGCTGAAAACACTATCATTTGCAGTACATCGATCAGCCCAAATCGATCTCATTCGAGGCATCTCACAGATTGTTTGCCAGCAATCCAAGGAAATCTGCATCTGCCGCGGTCTAAAGTTTTTAAGGTTTGGGAGAGTTGCGAACCAATCTCGATTGGCATGACACAGAACGTTCGAAGGGAGTATTCCGAGAGTCAACACGCCAATGTCCAACATAGTAACCATTTCCGACCAGTTTCGCAGCAATAGCCCGGTTGACGCCATGGTGTCCGCTGCGTGCTGCAATGCTGCGGTATTCGTTAAATCACCAAAGCCATCCGCGAAATCAATCGTCAAAGCATTGACGACAGGAATTCCACTCAACTGAGTAGCAACCTGCGGCGTCAATCGATGAACAGCCAGTTCAAGATCCGTTTTTGTGGGAATCAAAAAGCCAAACTCAGTCTCATCATATGAGTCTCCTCGTCCTTTCAGAATCTCCCTAGCGGCCTTTGACGAGAGCTTTATCGGCTTCTGTCGCCTGGGTTTAGAATTCTCCAAAAGCTCGCTCAGAATTCGTATCGTGCAATTGCGAGACACGTCAATGTCTTTACGCGATCCCTTTGTACGGTCACGGACTTTACTAACCGCTGCCAATGCATCTGGAATTCGTTTTTTGACTCTCGACAATTCGACGCATCGTGATCGTGTGACATATGCGGCATTCTGCAGAATCGACGAGTCTAAGGTTAGACCTGCAACAATGGCTGCAAACGCGATCACTTCATCAGGGCACGAATTCGCTGAGTATTTCCATGACAACAGGTCTGTTTCCCCGGACGCAACGTTAAAACAAAGGCTCTGCGCCTTAATATTATCGAATGGCCCCGAACCCCAAGTGAGAACGGGGGATTCTTCAATACATTTCCAAGCGTCTACGCTCATCAAATCCCCAATGCAATCTGGAACAACTCTTCGTCGTCGTACCATCTGTTAAATTTGTCACGTCTATCTGTGCCGGTCAATCGGTTGCGATCGTAGCCGTTTTGCTTATTCCAAAGCCCATCATGATCCTGTGACCATTCCTTGCCACGCTCCAGAAATCTTCGCCCTGTTGCACGGTAATGATCGAGCAGTCGCTGTTCCATCGCTCTGGCTTGAAACTCATTCTTGAAATTCTTCGATGTCACTCTGAACAAGTTCTTCGCCTTCTCTGTGTTGCCTCCGAACAAAGCGTTTGCAATTCGAGCCGTTGCCGTTCTGACGCGTCCAGCCGTGCCTGTTCCAACATAAACTACTTCATTCGCCGCATTCCGAATAACGTACACACGCGAACCGCAACTGTTATGCACCAGCACGCCATCTTCACCGACGTAGAAGACATGTTCTCCGTCGACTTCGATGTTGTATACGGTTTCGCGATTCGGGCGAAGAGCGATTGATTCGACGTGGCGAGTTGTGTCGTCAGCGAGGAGCAGATTTTCGCCTACTCGCAATTCCCCAGCGGCCACGAACTGTTGCCGATCTTCGCTCCAGAATGGATGGCTGGCAGTTGTGCCGATGGGCTCATCGGAGCCTTCAATCCGCAGGTTCAGAATCTCGGCGTTCTCGTGGATAAACTTGGTGGTAACGAGGTAGCCGTCGCCAGCCATCGGTGTCGGGCAGGGGCGAATTTCGCGAACCGTGAAGTCGGCGGAGATGCCGTGTTCCGGGAGATCGACGAAGATCGTGCTGCCGATGGTGAGTGGTTCGGTCTGGAGACCGGATGCAGCAACAGCGTGGGGTGGCTCGGTCAGGAGACCGGCCACAACATCGGGACCGGCCACAACAACGTGCTCGTTCAGGAGACCGGCACTAACCGCTCCGGTGAGATCGACGAATGGCACTTAGTTAACGTGCAAGTTGTTGAATCACAACAACATACGTCGACGCCGCTTTCTTGCGTATGATGCTGTCTGCGACAGCACCATAAACGGCAAGGAGGCCAGGGATGGAAAGCTTCAGTCACGGTCGAACATCGCAGCAGTTCAGGTTCCTGAGAC
>CAIXQV010000615.1 GCA_903921605.1 uncultured Planctomycetaceae bacterium
AATCGGGCCAAGCTTCTTCGCGATAGCATCGGCAATAGCTTCTGTATGGCGAGAAGCCCAGATGCCGGAGCAATTGATGCAGCTTCGTCCGCCGTTCATGAGAACGCTCTTCACGAGCACATCCAGATACTCCTCCCAGCGTTCGACACAGTCGTCGCCAATCATAATCTTGCTGAACCCCGGACCATGCGCTTGGACGCGTGGGTTTCCGTGATACTTGTCCACCGTGGCCTGACCACCAAAGATCATCGCGCGGCCGCAGGTTTCCAGAACCTTGTTACCGACATCATGCGGGCCGGGATACAAACAGAAAGCTTCACGAGGAACACCGGCGGCGGCGAAGGCTTCGTACATGCGGTATGGAGTCCAGGGTTCTGAAGAGCCAGGCTTCAGTACGAGACCGATCTGCAGAGGAATCGCGGGCAGCCACAACGTATGAACCCCCGGCGAGTTCGAAGGCAGTACCAGACCCAGCGTTGAGGTTGTGGCCTGAAAGCTGACCATGACATTTCGCGATTCCATTCCGTAACCGCGAGTCAGGATTTCCAGCGGCAGGCCGCGAGTCAACGAGTCGAGCATATCGCCCATGTGCTTCAGCACGAACGCATTCTTGGTCATGTTGGCTCGACACATGTTCAATGGCAAGCCGGTTGTCGCGGACTGGATTGAGCAGAACTCTTCTGGAGTCTGTGTGCCCGTTCCCATCGGCAGGTTTGCGGTGAGATACAGATCAGCGGCCTGCTCACATTTCTTAATCAGCTCGGCACAGGTGAACTGTTTCAGGATCTCGCGAGCTTTCGCGGATTTGCGAGAATCCATTTGCACGAGGCCGGCATTGGCCTGATGCATTTTGGCCATGACCTCACCGGTCTCAAAATGGACAACGTCAGCCTTTTCGAGCGACTCGTAAGGCTTACCCCAGCGAATGACAGGAATTTCAAGCATGGAAGGATCAATCAGCGGAATAGCGGAGAATTGGGGAGGCAAAATGTAACGCTGTGCATTGTAGAGCCCAATCCCGTCACGTCCAGGATTGCCGGACCGCTGCTGGAACTCTTCTTTCCCCAGTCTCGAAAATGCGCAGGACGACTGGGGCCTCAAGAAGAGGCGAGGCCAGGAAATAATCCCATCTTCCGAAACAAGCGAGTGGGGGGGATTGAATCGCCTAACGGCAAGCCGCAGGCGACATCGCCCGATTCGCCACTGCCTGCGGCTCGCCGTTAAAGGAAGACGTCCGATACGAGAAGAAATCACCGCCCCGGAAGTGTCAGGCTTGAAACTTACCGCAATTTCGCGGTCGGTGAATTGTGATACACGCGAAGATGCTGAACAATTCTCCATCCGCACGTCGGCAGAGTTCAATACGTCGGCGGAGTTCAGTCGTAGGCCATTCAATGTCAGATGACTATCAAACAGTGGAGGGCCGCACGTCGATTCCCATCCTCTACGACGACGATCAGCTTGTCGCGGTTGCCAAGCCGTCGGGAATGTTTGTCCATCGCAGCATGGCGGATCGTTCTGCAACGGAATTTGTCGTGCAGACTGTGCGAGACCAATTGCAGTGCTTTGTGTATCCAGTTCATCGTCTCGATCGGCCAACGTCGGGCGTCCTGTTGCTGGCGAAAAACTCTGAGGCTGCTGCACTGTATGCGGCGATGTTTGCGGAACGACAGGTTCAGAAGACATACCTGGCCCTGGTCAGAGGCCATACGCAGGACTGCGGAAAGATCGATCGGCCGCTGGTTTCCGACAAGGGGCGAGGAAAGCCGACAACGGATCCTCATTCGGTGCCTCAGGAAGCGGAGACCTGTTACCGCACGCTGGAGAAATTTGAAGCGCGCTTTGCGTCCGGCCGTCATGAAACGACTCGTTGCAGTCTGGTGGAGGCTTCTCCGAAGACCGGGCGATATCACCAGATTCGGCGGCATCTGACTGGGATTTCTCACCCGGTTGTTGGCGATGCAGATCATGGCGATACAAAATTCAACCGTGCTTTTCAGCAACACGCCGGCGTGACACGACTCATGCTGGCGGCGGTTCGTGTTCAGTTTATGCATCCTGTGAGCAAAGAAGAAATCATCATCGATTGTTCCCCGGAGCACTCCTTCATTCGCGTGATCGAATTACTGCGTGAGCAAGCTGTTCCAAGGTAGTGAATCCGGTGCCACCTTCGTTATGATCCACGAAGCATCAGTCAGAAATAAGATCCTCTCAGGGAAGTGTAAGTATGTCCGAGTGTCGGTTTGAAGCTCAGGCGGAAATGTTGGAGCGTGAGTTCTATCGAGGGATTGATCGAGAGTTGATCGTCGAAGTTCAGGGATATATTGGACAGCACGTTGAGGAGGGGACATCGACAATCCCGGGGTTCACCAGCCTGAAGATTTTGAGCGAGTTGCAAGCTGCGGAAATTACGCCGAAGACGCTGATGGCATTTTCGCTGTTTCCGTCCATTCATGTGGCGTGGTCGGATGGAAATCTGGCTGATCAAGAGAAAGAGGCTATTCTGAAAGCCGCTGAATCGACAGGTGTGATTTCGGGTTCCCCGGCCTATGGATTACTCAATTCGTGGCTGAACAAGAAACCTGCGCCGGAATTGTTCAGTGCCTGGAAAGATTTCGTCGTCGCCATTCGCCCTGCCCTTTCTGAGACCGCGTTTCAGGAACTCCGGGACGCTGCCTCCAACAGGGCTTGCAATGTTGCCGAAACCGCTGGCGGAATTCTGGGCGTCTTTAAAATCTCCTCGACTGAGGAGAAAGCACTCAAGGAGCTTGAGCAGGCATTTGCCAGCGCCGCTCAATGAATTCAGGTCTATCGTTCTTCTTTGATGATGAAGATCACGCTCATGACGTCTGTGCATCCGCTGCGGGAATTCTGGCAGTTGGATCCTGATTGTGTTTATCTCAATCATGGATCTTTTGGCCCTTCTCCAATCCCTGTCCAGGAAGCTCGTGCGCGGTGGAGTGAGCGGCTGGAGCGTCAGCCGATGAAGTTCTTTTGTGGAGACATGGAAGAAGAACTGGATCGCACCACGCAGGTATTGGGGCGATTTCTTGGAACTCAACCCGATCGACTCGTACTGCTCGACAATGCCACGTTCGCCATGAATGTCGTTGCCTCCAGCGTGATACTGAAGGCTGACGACGAAGTTCTTCTGACCGATCACGAATACGGAGCTGTTAAGAATATCTGGCAGGCGAAGTGTCGCGACTCCGGTGCGAAGATGACGACCGCATTGTTGCCGTTTCCACCAGATGACGAAGGGACTGTGCGAGCCATCGAAGCGGCGATCACTCCGAAGACAAAACTGATCGTGATCAGTCATGTGACTTCGGCGACAGCGTGTACTCTGCCGGTGAAAGCCGTGTGTCAGATGGCGCGACGCCATAATATTCCTGTTTGTGTGGATGGACCGCACGCCATCGCGATGCTGGATGTGAACCTCAATGATCTGGGTTGCGACTACTACTGTGCCAGTTGTCACAAATGGCTCTGTGCTCCGTTCGGGAGCGGGTTTCTCTGGGTGCACCCCAAACATCAATCATCAATTCGATGTCCAATTGTCAGTTGGGGCGGAAGCATTGCCGGCCGCGCGGCTTCCTGGAAAGATCGTACGAACTGGTTGGGAACCCGCGATCCCGCGCCGGTGCTCGCGATTACAGATGCGATTCAGTTCTTTACTCCGGAACGACTTGCAGCGTACCGAACTCATGCCCATCAGATGGTCTCGAAGGTTCGTTCCGCGTTGCTGGAGATTCCGGGCTCCGGGGTTTTCTGCACGCCCAAGGAATCCGATTACGTCAGCATGGTGGCTGTTGAATTGCCTCAGACTAAAGGCTGGACGCCGGGGTATCACGGGCATCCGGACGTGCTGCAGACGACGCTCCGCGATGAACATCAGATTGAACTCCTGATGGGCTCATGGAATGGCCGCCGTTTTATGCGAATTTCGGCCCATCTGTATACGACGGAGGATCAGATCAATAGACTGATCGCTGCTGTTCGACGACATCTGTGAGGATCACCGTGTCAAAAGTTAATGGGCCAAGAATTGAAGAACTCCGTCGTGCCTTAAGTCATGCGAATCCGTCAGCCTTTCTGGTGGAACCGCGAGTGATCAGGCGCGTCATTCGGGAGCGTTTTGGGTTTGCCCACCTGTCGGCTTCGATCCCGCATGCCGAAAGTCAAATTGTCCTTGCGGATGATGTCAGGCATCTGGTTCACCCGGATGAACTTGGATTAACTTCGTTCACTGATCTTCCCGCCGATTGCTTGCTGGTTTGCCAGCCGGATGAAGGGGAGTTGGAACATTGGCCAATGCAGGAGCTTCTGCAACAGGTCTGGCGGCGATTGTTTCATGCGGAGATTGATCGCGAATTATTGCGTCGACTGCACACGGACATCCATCGCGCGGATGTGCAGGAGCGAATCGCGAGCATCGGCCAGGTCGAATTTGACGAAGCGCACTTTGTGCTGCGTAATGAACTGCGGCTTGTCGATCAGGAATCTCGCATTGAAGCCTGGCGAGAATTCGTCGCTCTGTATCTGGAGATGAAGCACTTCGAACCGGACCTGTTGACGGTTTGGTTTCCGTCCGTTGTGGAACGGCCGCAAATTGACCAGGTGCTGGCTCGAGATATCAATGCTGCGGAGATCCTGCAGCGAACGCAACTCTATGGCGCCACAAGCCCGGACCTTACGCCGCACGTGGTTCGCGACGAAGCTCGTTTGATCAACACGCGACGCGACTGGTCCCTGGGGATCGGAATTGTTCCGTCAGACCGAGCTTATGTGTCGCAGTTGCGACGACGCGAAAGGGCCAATGAGCGAGGGAACACCGTCGCGGCGGCTGTCTGTGCGATCCGCGCGGCGCAGCGAGCGACCTCGGACGACAAACGCGATGCGGCTCAGGAGAAAGCTCGGGCGGATGTTCGCTATCTCGTCGAACGTTTACGACGCGCCATCAGTTTTCCCGAGCAGGACACGGATGCCTGGCATGCCTCGCTGTGGGAACTGGCCACGAACTCTGTTCATGGATTCTGGAATTCAGAAAAGCGTCTGCTGTTTGATCTGCAGAAAGTCTGTCTCGATCACGAACGCGTGACGTACAAAGTCGATCTGGTGAAGTGGGTTGTGAGCCGCGGACGACGTCCTCTGCGACGACCATTAAGCAGCCTGCGCGAAGTGATGATGGCTAAGCATCTGGCCAGTTCTGCTGCGAGACTGGTGTATGTGCGACTGAGCGGCATTGAACGCGAACGACTGACGGCGTTGTTGCAACAGGCGGCTCGCCTGGCCGAACAGCAGATGCGCGAACGCATGCGGCCGGTGATTCAGCAGACGCTGCGTGATGTGCAGTTGATACCGGCCAATATTCCGGAACAGGTAGCGTTCGATAAGTTGAGCGAAGATTCGCTCGATTGCATCGTGGATCGTGGCTATCTGACAATGGGCTATCTTCGGGATCAGATCAGTAAGAATGATCTGAAGCTTCCGGATCTTACTCAGCTTCATGAACTCTGGCGCGGCGACCACTTGTTGCGGGCTGACGATCGTCTGGATGTCGCCCTGGATGGGGTTTATCGCCGCGGTGAATTTTATCTGCGTCTGCTGCAGATCACGAGTTCTCTGTTCTTTGGAACGCGAGCAGGTCGGTTTGCGACATTGTTTTTACTGATCCCATTCGGCGGAGCTGTGGTAGTCGTGGAAGGTGTCAAACACATCGTCCATATGTTCCATCCGAAGCCGAAAGCAAAGGCGACCGAGGCACGAGATTCAGACAGCTCTGATGTGGCTGAAGGCGACGGCTCGATCGTCGAATTCACAGCGCCGTCTGGCCCGACGGCTTCAGAACTGATGGAGGAATTCCTGACCGAGATTCCTCTCGCGAAGAACGCTTCTTCCATTGCTGAGAGCGATTCGATCGTGGAATCACAACCGGCTGCGGGCGAGCGTTTGAGCTTTGGACAGGGAGCAACCGAATCGTTGATCGTAAGTCCGGTTTCGGATTCCGTTGTGATCGAATCTGAGAGCTCAAGAGCTTTAAGCATCCCGCAGGTAGACTCTCCCGCGGCAACTGCTTCTAACGACAGGGAGTTAAACTCGCAGTCTGCTCTGAACACAACTGCGCAGGATGAAACTCTGATTTCGCAGTCGACGAGAGAAGAGCGGCCAGAGGCCAAAGAAGAGGCGTCTGCGGCCGGAACATCGGGCAAAGATCTGGACACATCCGCAACCCGGGAAGCGGTCGCTGTTCCGCCGGAAGATGCTCGTGAAGCCATCGATCAGATCGTCAATAGTCGCATTGAGACACTTTCGTCAGTGCTGCTGGTTGGCTTTTTGCTGATGGCTCTGATTCATGTGAAGCCATTTCGAGAATGGTTCTTCGCTCAGATGTTTCGAGCGTTAAAACTATTGCGAACTGTCGTGATCGATCTGCCGCAAACAATTCTGCATCTACCCGTCGTGCAGAAGCTGTGGAGGAACAGGACCTTTGTACGAATTCGACGAGTCGTATTGACGCCGGTTTTGATTTCCGTGATTGGATGTCGCTTTGTTCCGTGGCTGCTGAATGGCGTCGCACTGAACTGGTGGTGGGTAAGTGCCATTACAGTGCTGTCCAGCCTCGCATTGAATTCCCGATTGGGCCGTGATACACAGGAGCTGACGGCCGAGTGGGTTGGAAATACGTGGTACAAGCTGCATGCTCGAGTCGTGATGGCCGTGATTGACTGGGTGATTGACTTCTTCAGGATGTTGCTGAATTTTCTCGAACGGTTTCTGTATGCAGTTGACGAGTGGTTGCGATTTCATAGCGATGAGAGCTGGTTGTCGATTGTCGTCAAAGCGGTTCTGGGAGTGATCTGGTCATTCGCTTCGTTCCTGATTCGCATCTACGTGAATCTGTTGATCGAGCCGACGTTTCACCCGGTCAAGCATTTTCCCGTGGTAACCGTCGCCCACAAAATGATTTTGCCGGGATTGATCTATCTGGAAGGCAGCATGGTCGACGTGCTCAGCCCCTATCTTGGTACCGCGCTGGCTCGATCCGTGACCTGGTTCAATATCTTCTTTATCCCCGGGATCTTTGGTTTTGCCGTCTGGGAACTGAAGGAGAACTGGCGACTGTATCTGGCGAACCGTAAAGAGAATCTGACACCGGTGCCTGTTGGAAGTCACGGAGAAACCGTCGCAAGGCTGTTGCGGCCCGGGTTTCACTCGGGCACTTTGCCGAAGTTGTTCAGGCGATTGCGTCGGCTCGAACATCAGTCGGCGTCATTCAAACGCTTCAGTGCACGCCGCGCCGCACGAGGTCGCCTGGAGCATGTGGAAACGGCGATTCGCAGTTTTGTGGAACGCGATCTGGTGCGACTGTTGGAACTGTGTCCGGTCTGGTCTGAGACGGGACTTCGTTGTGGACACATTCACGCCGCGTCGAATAGTTTCTCTGTGGATATTGAATGTTCGAAGCTTGGGGAAACGCCGGTCTCGCTGCTGTTTCAGGAGCAGAGCAGTTGGGTGGTGGCGTCGATTCACGAAACGGGCTGGCTGCGGTTTGCTTCGGCCGATCAGCTCAGATCGTTTCAGAATGCGATCGAAGGATTTTATCGCAAGGGGGGGATTGATCTTGTTCGAGAGCAGCTTGAAACAAACTTCATTCACAGTCATCCCTACGATATCAATTCGGAAGGTTTGGCAATCTGGCCGAATGGTATGTTTAGCTACGAATTGCAGGTGGACTTGACTCGCACAGGGCCGATTCGACCAGTGCCGTCGTCTGAAGCGTCGGCTGCAGGAATTAACTCCGCAGAGCGAGAAGCCGTTGTGTTCTCCGAGTCACAGACACACTGGGTTGACTGGGAAGCGTTGTGGACGATTCCTGCCAACAGTGCATCCAGCCGAACTCTGCCCGCCGCTTGTTCGCAGAAGTCATCATTACCGGTCATTCCACCGATCCGCTGATCCGCTGATTGCCCCCGTACTTTGGACTGCTGCAGCCCGCTGCAGCTTTCCCCGCTCAGCAGCCTGCTGCTGAGCCCCTCGCCATCAATTCCCGAGCCGCGCGAAGAATTCTGAAGCGATGAGCTGCCTTGCGCGCCTTCGACGAATGACTGTCCATTCGCTGAGGCTGACCGGCTACGACACTGAACAGTTTGCCGAAGTCCTTCACAAGGCGACAGCCGTAGCTCAACGTGTCCTCAGGTCGGCAATCGCCGCGCGTACCGTACACCCGTCGCTCCGCCGACGAGGCATTCTCCGCCGCCGAAGTATTTTGCTTTGGCTGCAGCAACACCGAACTACGAACCTCATCCCCCGCGAAATCTTTACCTGCGTTTTCCGAAACCCCAACACCTTTTTTGTGCCGATGTAGAATGGCTTTCCTCAATCGTTGTCGCCAGTGTGACTTCAGTGCGATTCGTTTGTGTCTTTTGTGGTGAGAAACTGCAATTGGCTCAATTTGCCACAGCTGGTTCGCAAAGTAGCCGTTTCGCTCCGCCGAGACGAGTCCTTGCATCCAGCCCATTGCTGCAGAAACGCCCGGATTTTCCTGAGGACCACTTTGTCAACACTGCACAAATTGGCAGCTGGTTTGGGCGGAACAACCGGCATTCTTCTCATCCGGCCGCTCCGGACACAGCATCAACCAGCGGCGAGCTGCTTCCGCATCGCTCCACTCCTTCACCACATCCGGCCGAACGCGAGTGGCATCATTGACGCCCAACTGCGACTCTCTGAAAACTGAACACCGAAAACTGAAAACGCGGCGCAGCCGCTACGCGATTTCGTCTGCCGCAAAAACCTCACCACGCGCCAATCGAGCCATGCATCACGTCAACACACCGCAAGAAAAGGCGGCAAACTGGAGCAAACGAAGGTTCGCGGTGTAAAGAACCAATGCGGCTTGTCAACAAAGTGCTGTGTCCCCGTTGTCTCTTCCGTTGTCTCTTTTGCGATTTCAGCCGTCATTGGGGGGAAATATGTACGCTGATGAAGGCGTCTCGACAACAGCGATTCGCCGAAGTCACCTGCCTGCGTTTCGGATGCAGCCATCGAAGATTTCCTAAATTTTTCGGATCAGGAAAACACTCAGTCAAGATTCTTCGAAACTGTTCGATTACGCCGGAGTCACTGCGATCCACGCCGGGATTTGGCCGCTGGATGCAGATCAGAAGGCGGGCGTGGCATGAACCGAATTTCCCTGAAATGGGTGAGTTCACTGATGACGATCGGTGCTTGGGCACTGTGCGTTACCGTCATCACGGCGTTGACCTGGAGTTACGATCTAACACCAGGAGCGAAGGCTGCAGTTGTTCGTTCATGGCCATCAGAGACGAGTTTGCAGCGGTCAGAAGACACTGCTCGCCTGCTGTGTTTTCTTCATCCGAAATGTCCGTGTTCGGTTGCGACTGTTTCGAGTCTGAAGAAGCTGCTGGCCGAATCTGATTCGGCAGATCGACCTTCACTGACGTTTGTTGTGTACTCACCGCCCGGCGAATCTTCCTGGCTGGAAACACCGATCTGCCGGAAGTGTCGAGAATTTCCGGATGCAAGGATCTACCGGGATGAAGACGGTCGTGAGGCTTGGCGATTTGGAGCGACAACATCGGGGCACGTGCTGTTGTTTTCTCGATCCGGTCAGCGACTCTTTACTGGCGGACTGACGGCATCGCGCGGACACGACGGACCGTCGGCCGGTCAGGAGGCACTGCGTCTGTGTTTGAATGCGGGTGCGGCGGCCGACCGTGAATATTGTGTCTTCGGATGTTCTGTTACGTCGTCGGGCATTGCCCCGTCGAATTCGGTAAGGACCGGACAAATCCAGGATTCTGAAGACCTTAGAGTATCTCGTTAACAGGTGAGCCTGGTGTTGGCGCAGTTTGTGGAGAAAAGTTTCGTGAATTCGCGAGAACGACTCAGCATATCCAAGTCGGGGGCAGGCATGGCGCAGCGTGACAGCGACTCAGACCGACAGACTTTTGGGGGAATCTACTCGCGAGTGGACCGCCTGTTCGCCGTGGTCATGGCCTTTCAGGGCATCGCCATGGTCGTCCTTGCACTGTGGCTGACTCCAAAGTCCTGGAGTGGATCTGATGCGGCCATTCACAATCATGTCTGGGCTGCAGCAGGGCTGGCCATCGCGATCACAACGCTGCCCATAGGTTTGGCGCTGGCCGCTCCGGGAACCCTGAAGACTCGCCTTGTCATGGCCGTCAGTCAGGCTCTTGTTTCCGGTTTGCTGGTCCATATTGCGGGTGGCCGAATCGAAATGCACTTTCATATCTTCGTTTCTCTGGCCTTCCTCGCCATGTACCTGGACATGAAGGTGATCCTTGCAGCGACGCTGGTGATCGCGACGGATCATGTGGTTCGAGGGATTGTCTGGCCGGCATCCATTTACGGGATGAACGAACCAACGATTCTAAGGACCGTCGAACATGCACTCTGGGTCATCTTTGAAGACGTCATCCTTGGGATCAGTATCTTTCGAATGAGAGCGGAAAGAATGCAGTTGATGACGGCTGTGCATCGCATTCGCGAATGTGTCTCGCAGATCACGAATGATCAGTCTTCTTCGCAGGATTCTGCAGACTTTATCGACTCAGGTCTTCAGATGATCTGTGATGCAATGCAGCGAATGCAGTCCACGTTCGTTCAGGTTCACGGACAGTCCGAGGTCCTTGGCAGAACCGCGGAAAAGGTGGTGAAGCTGATTCAGGAGGGAACGAAGAACGGCGATCGATCTCGAAGCGGGATTCGGGCACTTCGAGAATCCTTTGAGCAGATTACCAAAGCGGTCCACGATATTAACTCAGTGGCAGAACAGACGCGGCTTCTGTCTTTGAACGCTACCATCGAAGCGGCTCGGGCGGGCGAAGGCGGAGCGGGCTTTGGAGTTGTGGCGAGGAACGTCAAAGAACTGGCTGTGAAATCCGGGCACTCTGCAGATCAAATTACTCGTCTGGCCGTAGAATGCAGTCAGCAGTCCCAGCAGACAGTTGACGGACTTCAGCAGCTGCTTGAACAGCTGGACATGATTGGCGACATGATCGGGTCAACAGACGAGGTGATTCAGACGATACGCACCGACCTGAACGACTCGGCTCATGAAGCACAGCGCATGGTGTCTGCTTTTGGCAGCTAAGAACGTCGATCCTACTCATGCAAAGAAGATAGGGGTCGTTTTTTTTGGCGGCCTTCTTGGCCGTGTTGTGGTTTCGAGACCAAGTGCGAACGGCACTGCTTCAGGTCCAATTGTCATCACCAAAAGGCAAGCCACGTTTCACACTGGGGCGAAGTGAGTTCAGTTCTGCTTCAGTCTCCACCTTGTTCGCTCACGAACGTCAGTTTCGCGGCAACGCGGGATCACCGGCAATTGCCAGCCAGCGGCGTTCGTCAGCACGTTGGAAGCGAGCATACGCGGAACTCCATTGCCAATCTTCTCCGAGTTCAACGAAATTTGCACGAACTGGGTTTCGCTCCACGATACGTTTGGGATTGATGTGTCGACCCTTCGGGCTTCCGGATCATGAATCATTCGGTTCCGGGGGCCTGCCGACCCCGGCAGAGGATGTTTCAACCTTCCGCGCCTTAATCGGAGGCAGGCTGTGGCGAACGTTTATTTCGGGCGGTTCGACGGTGGCGATCGAGCGTTGTTCGTGATCATCACCTATGAGTTGCATCTGGAGATCGTTCCGCATCGCGCATTACTCCTCGGCAGGCAGGACCGACCTGATTCAGCGACTACACCCGGGGCAGCCTGACAGAACGCAATTGATTTGCGTCGGATTACGTTCAGGGTTAACGTTCCGACTCCCCACGTCTTTTGAATCCTGACAGGACATCCTTCTGATGGTTCGTTTGCCGCTTAGCACTGTTGTTGCATTCTGTTTGATGCTGATCATGCCCGAACTTCATGGTGCCGAGCCGACTCGCCGGTTCATCGCGGCCGACTCATCAAAGAGCCGAGTTGCGATCATCGGCGCAGATGGAAAGACGGAGTGGGAACACAAAATCGGTCCGCTGCATGACCTCCACGTTTTGCCAAACGGCAATGTGCTGTTGCAGATTACCTGGACAGAAGTGCTGGAAATCAATCCAAAGAATGATGAGGTCGTCTGGCGATACGACGCAGCGAAAAGAGCAGAGAATAAGGGGCAGCGACTGGAGATACACGCTTTTCAGCGACTGGCTGACGGGACGACGATGGTGGCCGAGTCCGGCCCAGGCAACATTATCGAACTGGATTCCGAGGCGAAGCTGCTCCGGACTATGGCGATGAAGGTACGACAACCGGATCCTCATCGCGACACTCGACTTGTCCGCAAACTGGCATCCGGGAATTATCTCGTCTGCCAAGAAGCCGAAGGAATCGTTCGCGAGTATTCACCGGACGGGAAAACGGTATGGGAGTTTCAAGTGCCTCTGTTTGATCGCAAACCGGCGGGCGGCCATGGCGTCGAAGCTTTCGGCAATCAATGCTTCTCTGCGATTCGACTCCCAAGTGGCAACACACTGATCGGTACTGGCAATGGGCATAGCATTCTGGAGGTGACTCCGGCCGGTCAGACGATCTGGAGCCTTCATCAGAATGACTTGCCAGGAATACAGCTTGCGTGGGTGACTTCGCTTCAGGTTCTGCCCGGTGGAAATATCCTGATCAATAACTGCCACGCGGGTCCCAAGAATCCTCAACTGATTGAAGTGGATCGCCACAAGAAAGTGGTCTGGTCGTTTCTCGATTTCGATCGCTTTGGAGATTCACTGACAAACTCACAGATGCTGTCCGTTGACGGCAAGACTCTGGACGGCGACAAACTCCTGCGATAGCCAACCTGGACGTTTCTGAAACGTCCTTTCTGTGCGTTGATATTTCACGGGATGCAGTTTCAAGCTCCGTGCTTCTGAACTGCGGAATTGAGTCTGCGGGTTCTCCAGAAGTGGAGAGAACTGTCGCGGGATACAACCACTGGCAAATCTGCGTGCAAGTCCGACTCTGGATGCAGCATGTTTTGCAACGGCATCGTGACGCGGTGGACGCGAGTGCATGCCTTGATTGACAGGCAATCACCAAACATCGCGACGCGATGCTTCCGTGTTATTCTTCGGGCAGCATAAATTGAGTCCGGGTGTTCACGGGATATGTCGTTCCAACGATTGCCTCAAGCGTGGCAGTGTACAGAACAGGCCGTCGATCGGCCGTGACATCTCACGGTGTTCTGAATCATCAGGATCACCCTGGCTGCTACAGCCGGTACGAACAGCATGGTCTGCCCTGGCAGGATTTGCGTTTCGGCAAAAATGGCCGCAACGTGTCAATGAGGCAAACTGCACGTGACTCTGACGGCGATACAAGTGAGGAATCGACCGTTGCTGTCGGCGAGAGTCAGGCGAAATCGCCGGCATTGAAAGCAACGTTCGAGCAGTCAACGCATTTCGCGATTGACGATCCGTATCGATCCAGTTTGAAGCAATGCTTCGCTGTTCAGAATCAGGAGTAGTCCCTTGAACGGTTCCACGACAACGATCCGCCGGTCATCCAATCAGGAGTTCCGGGGATTCAGAAACTTTATGGGGATGTCCATGGTGATGTCCCTCGCCGTCGTATTCTTCGGCATGCAATTGATGATGGTTGGCCCGCTCAAGGGCCGACTCGAAACCATCCAGACTCGGATGGAATCCACCGAGAATAACATGAACAAGCTGGTCGCTGTTCGTGACTCGGTGTTCCGCACGAACGATCTTCTTTCAAGCCTCGAAGATCAGTCTTCTCGCCTGCAGTCACTGGAGCAGAGCATCACGGACATCAAGACACTTCGGACCACGATCGAACAGGAAGCTGGTGCCGCTCAAACTGCTCTGGCATCGCTCGACAAACTGTCGGCTGTGCAGCAGCGGATCATCGAATCCGAAGCTCAGACTCAGCAGGCCTCGGCTCAAATCAGTGCCATGCAGGAACTGCAGAAGGCCATTCTGAACGGTTCAGAGAGCACTGAAGTTGCCAACAACTCACTGGAAGGTCTGGTTGCTCTGCAGAATCGACTGATCGCCGCTTCCAACGGCTCAGAGAAGGCCAGCGAAGGTCTGGCCAGCATGAACGATCTGACACAGCGGATGTCAGCACAGGCTGATGATATTAAACTGGCAGCTCAGAAGTTTGACGAATTCGTCGGCCTCAAGAACGCCGTCACAACAGCCTCTGCCGATCTGGATGCCGCCAAGGCAGGTATTCAGGACCTGAATGCTCTGAAAGACTCTGTCGTGGCTTCTTCAGCCGGTGTTATTAACGCTCAGGAAACAGCTCGTACTTTGGTCGCCATGAATGAGTCGCTGAATAGCTCAGACCTGCAGTTGAGTTCTGCTCGCGAAAATCTGGACTCGCTGATGAAACTGCAGACAACGCTCAGCCATCAATCGAGCGAGATCTCTGCCGCGATTCAGAATCTGGAGATTATGGACGACTTCCGAGTTGAAGTGGCTTCTCACGTGAAGTCGCTCGAGACTCTGCGACGAACTCTGATGGACATTGCAATGATGGAATCCACCATGGGCCGTGTTGCCAATGTTGTTGAACCACTCACTCAGATCGGTAACCTGCGACGTCTGAACGAAGATGAAGTTCGCGAAGCCGCCCGAGTTATCCTCGATCGCCGCATGACTCGCTTCTCTCAGACTGAATCGCAGACAGAAAACGGTGCGACCGAAGCCATCGAAGCATCTCAGAGTGAAGTCCCATTGCCGGTCGAGCCAGCAACGTCTCAGGAAGAACTAGTGCCGCTGCCACCTGAGGCCCGCTAATAGATTGGTCACTGAAAGACTCACAAACCAAGAACCAGAAAAGCCCGGCATCTCAAAAGGATGGCGGGCTTTTTTTAATTGCTGACTCGACTTGATCTCGTCAGATACTCATCCCGCATGGCGCCGCCGTCTTTGGCTTCGAGAGGCGAACGCATAGTAGGCGACCCCCGAGGCAATCAGCCCCAAAACAGCAAAGGTTTGCGAGGGCCGCTCCACCAGCAAGCTAATGAACGCGCCAAGGTAGGCGAGAAGTAACAACGCCGGAGTGACAGGATAGCCCCAGGTCCGATACGGGCGAGCAATGTCCGGGCGAGTTCGACGGAGAATATAAACCGCAGCGACGGCCATCCCGTAGAAAATCACTCCCGCACAGATGACCGAATCGGTGAGACTGTCGAAGGCGGCTTTTAGTCGGCGAGAATGTTCTTCTCCTGAAGTGGGGGCTGTGACCGGTGCCGCAATTGCCGCAGCCACGGATGAAGTACCAGCGATGGGGCCGCTTGAACTGACGGTCGGTGCCGTCGTCGGGGAATTGGGATCCCACACGGAAAACAACAGTACAAGAAATATGGCCCAGGCGGCCTGCAGCACAATAGTATTACACGGTGTATGATAGCGATGGTGAATGCGATGCAACCACGCGGGAACCAAGCCGTCGCGAGCAATCGCAAGGTAGATTCGCGGACCGGTGATCATGTTGGAGTTGGTCGCTCCGAACGTCGAAATCATGACTCCCACAGCGGCGACCTGAGCACCGATCGGGCCGAACATCACCTGAAAAACATCGGCAGCCACTGTTCGGCTGTTCGCGAGATGATGAATTGGCAGCACCAGATGATAGCTCAGATTCGCGCCAAGATAGACGACGATCACAATTCCAAGACCAATCGCCATGGCTCGCGGAACATTGCGGCGAGGATCCTTGATGTCTTCAGCGACCGGTCCAAGATTGATCCAGCCATCATACGGCCAGAGCACGGCGACCATGGCGATTCCCAGCGCTTTCAGAAATGCCATCGCAGCGCCGGGTTGATCGGGCATCTGAAACATGGGCTGCAGATTTGCGGTGTCGACACTCCTAAACAGGAATGGAAGCACAATCAACGCGACAAGGAACGCGACCTTGGAAACAGTGGCTGTTCCCTGCACCAACGCTCCCGCGCGAGTGCTGAAGAGATTGACAATCGCCAGCCCGGCGATAATCAGCACCGCCATTGAAGTCTGGCCCACGGGCGACAGTGGTACGACCTGATTGAAATACAAAACCGTTGCACAGGCCAGTGCGCCAACTGATCCGGTCCGCACGACCCAGAACTCCGTCCAGCCCCACAAGAATGCCGGCAGTCTGCCATAAGCTTCACGAATGTAAAGGTATGGGCCGCCAGCATGAGGAAACATGGCTCCCAGTTCTGCCAGAGCCAGTGAACCGCAGAGCGTAATAATTCCGACAAACAGCCACGTGCCGATAATCGCCAGGAACCCATAAGGCTCCAGCGCGCTGTCGATGGAACTGACCTTCAGGAAGATTCCGGAACCGATAATGGATCCGACAACGATCATTATCGCATCGAACAGCCCCAGCACCTGCGGCAGTCGCTGCGGTTCTGAGTGGCCAGTATTCTCGGGCGACAATCCGGCGGTCTCTTGAGGCACAGGCGTTCCCGCTCAAAAAGAATCTGCGAAAGACCGCTTTGTAATCGGTGGGAACGCGCTGACGCAAACGCTGACAATGACGGATCACGAATGTCGACCGAATATTGTCCCGTTCAATGCACCTGGTGCATTCTGTTCATGCTCTGTCCACGTCAGTGCAGATGTGGCTTCTGAAGCTTGCTGCAATTGTTGAGTCTACTGCCCCAGTTGTTTTGAACGCAGTGTCGAGGCTTCCACAGCTGACATAACGGCTGCTCGCAGTCCGCCACTTTCCAGAGCATGTAGGCCGGCGATAGTCGTGCCGCCAGGGCTGGTGACCGAATCTTTCAGCACCGCAGGATGAAGGCCCGTTGCCAGTTGCATTTCTCCAGCGCCTGCCACCGTAGCCGAAGCCAGTCGAGTTGCTGTGGCGCGAGGCAGGCCCATTTTGACACCGCCATCGCTCAGGGCTTCAATGATCTGAAACACGTAAGCGGGGCCGCTTCCGGACAACCCAGTCACGGCGTCGAGCAATGACTCTGGCACAATCTCCACGATGCCTGTTGTTTGCAGCAATTCAGAAACCAGTTTGACATCGTCCGCCGTGGCCGTAGCTCCGGCAGAAACGCCACTCGCTCCCTTGCCGATCAATGCGGGAGTGTTCGGCATGACTCGCACGATACGACTTCCTTGCGGCAAACCTGCCGCGAGCTTCTGAATCGTGATACCAGCTGCCACCGAAACAATCACCGGAGCTGTTTCCAGAGCCGCCGAAACTGTGGCCAGAGCTTCCGTCATGATCTGCGGCTTTACGGCGAGGATGACCACAGTTGCCCCTTTGAGCACACTGGTCAGATCTGCAGAGACCGTCACGCCAACGCCGGTTTTTTCTGCAAACGCCGTTCGAGCAGATTCATAGGGATCGTAGCCGGCAATCTGATCGGGCTTCAGCAGATTTCGAACGAATCCGGCCGAGAGGGCCGTCGCCATTTGACCAGTGCCAATAAATGCAACGCGCTGTGTAGACCAATTCATTGTCGGGGGACTCAATTTAAGAATTCAGATTTATGGTGGTGTCTTCAGTAGGTCACTCCGAGCAACCAACGAAGAAGATTATGTTTGGGAACGGGCGCCGCTGGAGAGATCCGATCGTTCACAGCCAAGCCGGAGGCAATGGCTTCCTTCAGGCACGTTCGCCCGCGGCTTGCCGTTAAACGATTGAGCCGGAACCCATGCGGTCGTCAACCTGGCTCGCAGTATATCTCAGACCTGATGGTAACTCTTGTACCACGCTACAAATTTCTTCACGCCTTCTTCAATTGGCGTGCTTGGCCGAAAACCGACGTCTCGCTGCAACGCGTCGATGTTGGCATACGTCGCCGGCACGTCGCCGGGCTGCATGGGAAGCATGTTCTTTTCGGCCTTATGCCCGAGAGCAGACTCCAGTGTCTCGATCAGATACATCAGCTCGACCGGCTGATTGTTGCCGATATTGTAAACTCGATAAGGAGCTGCTGTGCTGCATTCATCCGCATCGCTCGCCACGGCCTGTGCCGTCGGGATCGTGTCGCTGGTGCGAATGACGCCTTCGACGATGTCATCGACAAACGTAAAGTCGCGTTTCATACGTCCATGGTTGAAGACATCAATGGGCTTACCGGCCAGAATCGCCTTCGTAAACATCCACATCGCCATATCCGGTCGTCCCCACGGACCGTAGACCGTAAAGAATCTCAGCCCCGTTGTGGGCAATGCAAAAAGATGGCTGTACGTATGCGCCATCAGCTCGTTGGCTTTCTTGGTAGCCGCATACAAACTGACTGGATGGTCAACTCGATCTTCCACAGAAAACGGAATCTTGCGATTCGCGCCGTACACAGAACTGGACGAGGCATACGTCAGGTGAGCAACCTGCTGATGACGACATGCTTCCAGGATGTTCACGAAGCCGACCAGATTCGCATCGACGTAAGCCTGAGGATTCGTCAAGGAGTACCGCACACCGGCCTGAGCGGCCAGGTGGATGACTCGATCGAAGCGATGAGTTTCAAATAGTCGATTGATGCCATCGCGATCTTCCAGGGCCAGCTTCTGAAAGCTGAATCCGGAACGACCTTCCAGAAGAGCGAGTCGATCATGTTTGAGCTGGGGTTGATAATAGTCGTTCAAATTGTCGAGGCCGACCACGGTGTCGCCTCGATCCAACAGGCGAGTTGCCGTGTGCATCCCGATGAAGCCCGCTGCTCCGGTAACCAGAATATTCGCCATACTCGCTGAATCCGTTGAAATCTGACTGCTGGCCGGGCTTTCATTTGAACAGACAAAACTGCCCGTTCGACGCCTCAAAATCGTCAGAGCCGTTAACCGGCCTGGTCGGCGTCATTTGGAGTGTACCTGACGTTGAGTCATACGTCCGAAACGAGGACGCAGTTTCCACCAATCACCGCGGAACTCGCTCGACATGAGTCGTACAACCGCACATCTGGATATTGAGCCTGATCAGCCCCAACACGTCGGTTGGACATTCTTGTCCGACAAGCAAGCGACGGGCAGGAATGCCCATTCTACGCCGAGATTGGAGACACGACGACGGCGGCTTTTCGGCGAAAATCTTGCACCCGCGAGTTCCGGGGAACCTAAATCAACACCGCGCCGGCGGGGGGAACGAAAAGTTTTTTGTCCGATGACAGTCACCGGTGGCTAGCGACATGCCGCTCACTCGGCCAGAAATCTCTCACTAGCTTGGCGGCGGTGTTGTAACGGCTTTTTCGACTTCATCGAGCATTTGAGCACGTCGGAACGGTTTGTAGAGCACCGCTTTCAGGCCCTCCTGACGAGCCTTCACGATCGAATGCGATGCGTCATAACCGAAGGCCGTCATCATGATGATTGGAACTAGTCCGTTGATCTCACGCAGCCTCCGGAAACACTCATAGCCGTTGGCGTCAGACAGGCGAATGTCTGTCAGCACCACGTCGTAATGATGATTCCTCAACATTGCACACGCGGCCGTCGCATTCTGAACAGCTTCGACTTCGCAGCCCATTTGCCCCAGCAGGTCATGAGCTTCCTCACGAGCCGTCGCATCCTGATCCACCACGAGAACTCGTTTGCCCTGCAGTGCTTTTCGAGGCGGACGAATTGGAGCCGAAGATCCCATCATCCCGCCACCATCGCTCGCCGGTGCGACTGTACCGACGCTGGAACTGATCTTGCGAATACGATCCGCGATCAGATGAAGCCGTTCACAGACATCCGGATCGTGACCAATATAACGATCCAGAATCCAGGTCGCAGCGTGCAGTATCTCGTCTGAGGGTCCTGCAACTTCGCGACGCAGGCGATCAGAATTCTCGGTGGCTGCTGTAACTTTTTCCGCCGCCAAAAGCTGCAGTTGATTCAGCGAACTCGCCACGACACGACCAAACAGCGTGAGAAAGTCCAGGTCCTTTTGATTGAACGACAGTGTTCCCGGACTCTCGACATTAAACGTGCCAAGAACCGAATCACGAATTGTCAACGGCACCGTCAGAGAACTGCGAGCATCCGCCGCGCCACAAAGATAAAGTCGATCATTCTTGGTGTCGGCACAAAGGTAGCTGCGATTGCTGAACGCTACAAATCCCGTGACGCCATTGCCAGTTTCCGCCGCGAAAAGTCGCCGCGACGCGGCTTCAGGATCCATTCCGAATTCCAGCAGCGGCATCAGTTCCTGCGACTCAGTATTCAGCAAGCGAATCTCAAACGTGTCGTAGCCAAGTACTTCCTGAGTCAACTGCAGGATCTGTTCTTTCAGCAGCGAAACTCGTTCTTCGTGAGTCATCGCGGTGACTTCGTCCGGAGCGAGATTTCCCATCTCCAGGCCAGCTCGATAAATGGCGTCCTGCTTTTGTTTCTCCAGCATCTGCTTGCTGACGTCACGGACTGTCAGGATCATCGCGTTGTGCTGATTGCCACCCAGAGAAATCGTCGTGCGTGCCAGACGCAGACCAAGACTGCTGCGATCTTCTCGCCGCACATTAAGTGACGCGGCCTCGCCTGGATTCGATGGCACCATGACTCGTCGAAGATCAGTTCCGTCGGCCGGTTTGATGACATCCTGCAGCATCTGACCAACCAATAATGCATCGGTCTTCAGAAGATTACGAAACGTCGAGTTATGCCAAAGGATATTCTGCGCCTCATTCAGCAGCACCACGCCATCCGGCAATGCGCTGAAGAGGCCCATGCCGCAGACCTGCATGTCGGACATCAAGCCTGGTTCGGAGCTATCAACAACCATGTAGTCGGCCGAAGAATCCGGCAGCGGGACATCGTTGGCGGAGACGACATCAACCAGCTCACCAGTCAGCTCTTTGATCCCGAGGACAGCGGAGCCAGTTCGGCCCATCACCAACATTCGTTTTCGCGTCGCAGCCACGTCTAAATCTCCGCACGGTTTGAATTGAGGCCGGGTGTTCGCGGGATACCTTCATAGAGGATCTCCTCAATCGTGGCCGCGCACTGAATAATCCCTCAAGCCAGTACCCGCCGCCTGCATGATATTTCCAGGGGGCAGCTAACGGATTCTGCCTTGCCTGACGCAGAACCGCAAGAAGGATTCCCGATTCTCACTCGCAACCTGCAGATTAAGCCGCTGCGATGAATAGGAAAAAACGCCGGGCTCGTGCGGTCACTGCGCGAACTCCGGCGTCTCGTGGGGTCGACAATTCTCAGCAAAATCAGCCCTTCGACTGCTCTTTTGCCCACTGATCCTTCAGCGTTACAGTGCGATTAAACACAACCTGCGAGGACGAAGAATCAAGATCGACGCAGAAGTAACCCATGCGTTCAAACTGGAAGCGATCACCGGGTTTCCCCGTGCCAAGTGCTGGCTCCAACATCGCGTTGCTGATCACTTTCAGTGAATCCGGATTCAGATTCGACTTCCAGTCCAGCTTCGGATCCGCGACTTCATCGGGGTCTTCTTTCAGGAATAAATGATCGTACATCCGAACTTCCGCCTGCACGGCATGCTTCGCTGAAACCCAATGCAGTGTTGCCTTAACCTTGCGGCCATCCGGTGCATCGCCGCCTTTGGTGGCAGGATCATACGTGCAATGAATCTCTGTGATCTCTCCACTCGCGTCTTTGACCACACTGGTGCAGGTCACAAAATAGGCCCAGCGAAGTCGAACTTCTTTGCCTGGCGACAAGCGGAAAAACTTCTTCGGAGGTTCCTCCATAAAGTCGTCGCGTTCAATGTACAGCTCACGACTGAATGGCACCTTACGGCTTCCAGCGGAGGGATCTTCCGGGTTGTTGATGGCTTCCATCTCCTCGGTCTGATCATCCGGATAATTCGTGATGACGACCTTCAGAGGATTCAGCACACCCATGCGACGCTCGGCGCGTTTGTTCAGGTCTTCACGAATATGGTTCTCGAGCACTCCCATGTCCATCGTGGCGTTGTGCTTGGTGACACCAACGTAGGCCACGAATGCTCGAATGGCTTCCGGCGTGTACCCTCGACGACGCAATCCTCGCAGCGTCGGGATACGTGGATCATCCCAGCCATGCACGTGCTTGCCCTGGACCAGTTCCAGCAACCGACGCTTGCTCATCATGGTGTACGTCAGGTTCAGTCGATTGAACTCAATCTGCTGCGGATGGTGAATCCCGAGTGCACTGCAGTACCAGTCGTACAACGGACGATGGTTTTCGAACTCCAGCGTACAAATCGAATGCGTGATGCCTTCCAAAGAGTCCGACTGACCATGGGTGTAATCGTAGGTCGGATAGATGCACCACTTGTGGCCCGTTCGATGATGTTCCGCATGGCGAATGCGATACATGATCGGATC
>CAIXQV010000616.1 GCA_903921605.1 uncultured Planctomycetaceae bacterium
CGCAGGGTTTGATGCGCTCACTGGAGTAATCGCCGGTGACAGCACCGATTCCAGCCGTACGGCTGAATCGGGGGCCGTTGTCGAGGACTCAGTCGTCGATTGTGTTCGGGCTGATTCAATCTCCCACAGTGGCGAGGATTCTTTGGCGATCAGAGCCAGCCGATTGATCTCGTCGCGCAGCAATTCTCCGGTGACTCCATCGTTCCGAATCTGTCCCAGCAGCTCAGTACGGCTACGAGCCAGGTTATATCCGAATCTCGCATTGGTCTGCAGTTTGTTGGCCTCCAGCAAGGACAGCAGTTTCGCGGCATCGACCTTCTGTTTGTCTGAGACTGCTCCCAAAGCCACGTCGATTTGCAACGTTTGTTCGTCATCAGAGAGCGTGACAGAAACCGGAAACAGCCAGGGTTCAAGCGATTTTGTTGTTGTCACGGTGCGGGCTTCGGCAGTTTTCGATTCGAAATTCGCGTCCCGAACCAATTGAGCAAGTTGTT
Source organism: uncultured Planctomycetaceae bacterium (assembly GCA_903921605.1). The sequence goes on from CAIXQV010000616.1 coordinate 495, forward strand.
CAAGGTTGGTGATTCGGCGAGTGATCCGAGGAGTCTCGACCGAGTCTGCTGCCTTCGACGAGTCGCCCGCAGCAAAGACGCTGCCAGCCCGAACATCGGAGTACAGGTCCTTTTCTCCGGCAACACCAATGAGGCCAACGGCTGCTGCAGCAAGGCTAGTCGCCAGTTCCGTAATTTTCTTGAGTTTGTTTTTGAACATGGGGCGAGCTTTCTCTTCGGAGGACAGACGTGTTTTCTGTCTGAGCGAAATACAACTCGATTTGTTACACGGAAATGGGATTGAATTGAGGTATGCTGCAGAGAACCGGGCAAAATCACCAACTGCACTTCCGCCTCCGACCCTCCAAACGCCAGTCGACTTCCGGGGGATTTCGATGTAGACTCGGTCCGCTAAGAGTCGGCTGATACAAAATGATCAAACTGCCGGCTCTTACCGGGTTTTGTGAGACAAAATAGAGACATGTGATGCTCCCCAGGGAGCGCGGGGCCGGGATTTCCGGTCGATCAAGGGCGGCCGGCAAGCAGAGAACTGAACGGCGAGAATCACGATGGGACGGCGTGGTCACGGAAATCGAAACGATGCAGGCAGCCTTCTGGCATCGGTTTTCATTCTGGCACTTGGTGCGGGATGCAGCCTTTTTACAGTTGCCGCCATGTCCCCGTCTTCTCTGCCGACAGCCATGTGGACGGTCGGAGGCATCATCGGTGCCTTTATGGCTTTTGTGATCCTGCAGCGATTCGGGAAAGTTCCCAACGCAGATCTGGGATTTATCCTTTCCTCCAGACGTAACAAGCGAGACGATGGGCTCTCGGGCTACGAACCTCGCAAAGCCAGAGATTCTCGACCCATCGTGTCCGGAACAAACCAACCAATCTCGGCGGCTGAAGTTCACGAGATTAAAGTCACCAGTGCCAACACGTGGGTTCCTGCAAATTCAGCCAGCGGCAGAAGGAAGCAGGAGAAACCCAGATAGGATGTTCTCCGGAACGTCCCTGTGGAAAAGCTCTCCATGAACGAAAAGGACTCTGACGGCGCGGAAGACACAAGCTTTCATTTACTGGGGATTCCGTCGGGAGACGAGAGCCATGAACTGCGGTCGCGAGTTCCGTTCGAATTGCTGGCATCTCAGTTTGTCGAAGAGTTGAGAGCTGGAAAGAGTCCCTCAGTCGACTTGTATGCGCGACGATTTCCTCCGCACACGGAAAAAATTCGTGAAGTGTTTCCGGTCCTTGCGATGCTTGAGAATGCTCGCATCCAGAAGGAAGCTCAGTCGATCCGTCGCAATATGCCGGATCGCTTCCCGTTTACGCGGCTGGGGAACTGCGAACTGTTGACGGAAGTTGGTCGTGGTGGCATGGGCGTCGTCTATCAGGGGCGAGATCTGCATTCTGGTCATCTGGTCGCGATCAAGATTCTGCCGTGGCGTGTCTCGATTGTTCCTGAGTGGGTTGAGCGATTCGAACGAGAAGCTCGCATCGCGGCCAAACTGAGACATCGCAATATCGTCCCCGTGTTTCGCTATGGCCAGGAGAACGGGTACTGTTACTTTGTCATGCAGTTCGTCAATGGTATTGGAATCGATCGAATTATCTCGCGACTGCAGGAAACGGATGGGATCATTCCGCTCAGTGAAATTCGACGGCAGCAGGTCCATCGCCAGCCGCGACTGATCGTAGATGCCGAAGTTGTCCCACCGACCGATATTCAGGATTCAACTTCGGACACTGATCGCCGATTGACTCGAAAATCATGGGCCAGTTTCGTCAAGGTCGGCATTCAGGCGACGCAGGCTTTGCGAGCTGCCCACGCGGCCGAGATTATGCATAACGACATCAAGCCTGGCAATATTCTACTGGATGCAGAAGGCCGAGTTTGGGTGTCGGATTTTGGATTGTCGCAGCCGCTGGCCGCTGTTGATCCCAACAGACCGGTAACAAAGATTGCAGGGTCTTCAGGTCGAGATCGATCTGTGGCTGGCACGCTGAAGTATATGGCTCCGGAACGTCTGATGGGGCAGCAGAGTACCGCATGTGATATTTACTCGCTGGGAGCGACGCTTTACGAACTCTGCCTGCAGCGTTCTGTCTTCGACCATTCCGACCGTGATGAATTGATCCGCCTGATTCTGGAAGCGGAGCCGGTTCGACCGCGAGACGTCTGCCGTGAAATCCCGAAAGGTCTGGAGACGATTATTCTGAATTGTATTGCTCGTCACCCCACGGACCGTTACGCCTCAGCCGATGCATTACTGGCTGATCTCTTGAAGCATGCGAAGGGGCAAAGTGTCAGCTCAACCAGTCGCAGTTCGTTCTCGGGATTCTTTCGTGCGATCGGGAATAAATTAAGAACGCGAACGAAACTGGATTAGTACCCGAACAAGTGGTGTTTAGTGTGTAGTTTCCAAACCCTGGCACTCCCGGCATGAAGCCGGAAGGGGCCAAATCGCAGGCTGTCCGGCAGCATTTCAGCACCGACGAAACTCAAATGGCTTCGTTGGATCGGAACAAAATGCTCCGGTTCGGATCTCGGAGCTGCGGGTAACTTCAAGGGATGAACCCGGCGGAGGAACGATTGAGTTTGACCTCGCTGTCGTAAACCCTCAGGATTAATAAGAAACCAACCACTGCTACTTGCCGTCTGGCCACAATGTGGACACGATGTAAGAGGACGTTCCGGAG
>CAIXQV010000617.1 GCA_903921605.1 uncultured Planctomycetaceae bacterium
CGGTTGGCTGCAGTCTCTTGCTGACGGCATCAAGCTGGTGCAGAAGGAAGACTTGTGTCCTCCTGTGGCCGACTCGATGTTGTTTCGATCCGCCCCATATGTTGTATGCGTGGCCAGCTTTGCGGCATTCATGGTTTTGCCCTTCAGCAATGGTTGGGTGGCTGTGGCTGCGGATTGTGGCTTGTTCATTATGCTGGCCATTCTTTCGCTGGAAGTGTTCGGCATCATCATGGCTGGTTATTCCAGCGGGTCCAAATGGTCACTTTTCGGCGGGATGCGTGAAGCGGCTCAGATGGTGAGCTATGAAATTCCGCTTGCGATTTGTGCTTTGGTTCCAGTAGTGGCGGCCGGTTCACTAAACCTTGGTGAAATCGGCGGGATGCAGCGGGGCTGGTTCGGTTACTGGTTTATTTTCCATGACCCGTTCACTTTCATCGCGTTCTTCTGCTATTTCATCGTGGCAACAGCCAGTTGCAAACGAGCACCGTTCGACCTTGCCGAGGCGGAGAGCGAGCTGGTCGGTGGTTTCCACACAGAATATAGCGGCATGCGTTGGTCGTTTTTCTTCATGGGTGAGTATGCCAGCATGTTTGCGGTTTGCGGTATCGCAGCCATACTCTTTCTGGGTGGCTGGAATACCGGAATTGGTCCGCTGGATGATGCTTTGTATGCCGCCCGAAATTCGGGTGCTGATGGGACTGGCTCGGCGGTTGCCGGTTATTTGGCGAACGTGATTGGTGCGTTCGTGTTTGCGTCTAAGGCCAGCTTTGGTGTTTTTGTTCAGGTTTGGTTGCGTTGGACTTTGCCTCGGCTGCGAATTGACCAGGTGATGACGACCTGCTTGAAGTACCTGGTTCCGATTAGTTGCTTTCTATTCCTTGGTGCCATTGCGTGGCCGCTGGTGATGCTGTCGGTTCTGGGTCAGACGACGTGGACATCCAGCCCGCTGGGGAAACAGGTTTCTGCCGAGGTTTATGAATCTCAGGTCGTTCAGGCGAGATCTGCTGAAAGAGCATCCTTGCTGGATGTGGAGAACAAGACTGCGGAACTTGAACTTGCAACGAAGGCATTGGTCGCCGGAAAAGAGCGATTAGAGTTGGCGAAGCGTTCTGCTGCTGAGGCTGAGAAGAACGCTGGCGATGCCCAGTTGAAAAGCCATCAGGAAGAAGTGGAAGCTTTGGAAAAGGCCGAGCAGGAAGCTCGCGTCAGGCTTGAGTCGGCGAACGAGACTGCTCAGAAGGCGGTCTTGAAGGCGAAACTGCTGATTGAGGGACGAGCAAGTGTAAATAAAAATGCTGCAGCAGCACGGGAGCAGGGGGTGGTTCGATGAGTGGCGAAAACTTCCTGTTCAGTGTGTTTGCACTTCTGACGTGCGTGAGTGCTGTCGCGGTTGTGCTGAGTCAGACCGTTGTGCGAATGGCGTTCTGGCTGGTGCTTTCATTGGGCAGCACAGCGGCTCTGTTCTTTCTCGCAAATGCTGACTTTGTCGGTGCGGCTCAATTGCTGATTTATGTCGGCGGTACTTTGGTGCTGCTGGTTTTCGGTGTGATGCTGACGGCCAGTGGCCCGTATATGAAGATTGGAACCTCCGCTGGAGAAACAGTGGTGGCCGGGCTTCTTGGGCTTCTGTTTCTGTTTGTTGTGTTTGCCTGCGTCGGTGGTGTGGAGTGGCGGAAGCCGGTCACGGTATCGGCTGACAACATTTCCACTGGAGCGGTTGGCAACACTTTGCGGCCACTGGGGTTGAGCTTCCTCGGGGTTCGCCCTGACGCGGATTTAGCGACTGGAAAGCCACCGGAAGCCTCCGGGTACCTGCTTCCGTTCGAAATTGTTTCGGTGCACTTGTTGGTGGTTTTGATTGGTGCTTCTTATCTTGCACGAGCAAAGCGTCGAGCGGCTCCGGTTGGGCAGTAGATTTCTGCTGAGCCTGATGTGTCAGCAAGTAGTGATGACTGTTGTATGGAAAGAGTATTTGCCGTTTTTTCTGCGGCTCTCTCTATTGTTGGCTTGTGATTAGTTTGACCAAAACAGGATTTGACGAGCCAGAGTAAAACCTGGCTTTGAGTTTGAGAGTGAACTCTGGGTGTACTGATAATCGTCGGGTCAGAGATGCTGACTTTTGGCAGGGGTATTGGAATTCATGGCTGCTGGACTGAACGCTTATCTGCTGGTTGGTGCTGTTCTGTTTGTCTGCGGTGTCATTTGTATGGCGACCAAGAGAAACGGCATTGGCGTACTTATGGGCGTGGAGCTTGTTCTCAACGGAGCCAACGTAAACTTCGTTGCGTTTTCGCGGTACACAGATTTGGGCCTTGATGGACAGATCTTTTCGTTGTTTGTCATTGTGCTGGCGGCTGCAGAAGCCGCTGTGGCTCTGGCAATTGCACTGAACTTCTACAACAACCATCTCACGATTGACGTGGACCGCGCTAACAAGCTGAAGGGCTAAGTGATCGCGGGTGGATGGTTGAGGCGTGTTTGCGGTTGGTTGGATACGACGCTGATTTTCCTGGATAACACATGGTGGGCGAAACATTAAGAAACCTGTTGATGATCGCATGGCTGCTGCCGCTTGTCGGTTTTGCGGTTGAGATCTTCGGTGGCTTCTGGGGGTCTCGACAAAGCCGCGCGGCCGCATGGATTGCCGTAGGTTGTATCGCGACAGGATTCGTCTGCAGCTTCAGCGCGCTGCTGATCTGGGGAAACGCCAATCATTGGTCGGTGATGCATAAGGCTGATCATGGTGCTTCGCATGAGAGCCATGATGGGCATGAGGCCGAAAAAGGCCATGAACAACATGCTCCTGCCGGGCACGAAGCTCCTGCAGAAAAGCATGGCTCGACGTCATCAGAGTCGCAATATCAACTGACGGCATTGGCTGCGGAAGAGGCGGACGCAGCTCACTCGGCTGGCCCAACTGTCTACTCTGGAACGCTGTATTATTTGGCTCGTTTTGGATCACTTGATCTGTCGCTCGACTATTACATCGACAGCCTGACGCTGGTGATGTTCACAATGGTAACCTTCATTGCAACCTGCATTCACTTGTTTGCAATGGGTTACATGTCGGAAGAGTTGACCGAAGAATATGTGGACCACCATGCTCATCTGTCGAACGGTCATCACGTTCATCGACCGGGACGATTTTATCGGTTCTTTGCGTTCCTGTCGCTGTTCTGCTTTTCAATGCTGGGACTTGTTCTGGCGGGTAACATCTTTCAGGTGTTCATCTTCTGGGAACTCGTGGGCATCTGCAGCTTCCTGTTGATTGGTTTTTACACTGAGCGAAAATCCGCAAGCAACGCGGCCAATAAAGCGTTCATCATGAACCGAGTTGGGGACTTTGGTTTCCTGATTGGTCTGATGGTTCTGTGGACGTTCTTCGGGACATTTCGCTTTGGCGAAACAGTCAACGACAAGGGCGAGGTCGTGCAGGCCGGGTTGTTTCAGTTGTTGCAGAGAGATGACACGGGCAACGTTATTCGCGATGCAGAGAGCGGTGAAGTTTCTGTCGGAGCTGCCGATGCGGCAATGAATCCAGGGAACGCTCGCAAGACAATCCCTTACTTTCTGCTGGTGGTGGCCGGGCTTGGCGTTTTCGCCGGATGTGTCGGCAAGAGTGCTCAGTTCCCATTGCAAACGTGGCTGCCGGACGCGATGGAAGGTCCGACCCCTGTGAGTGCACTCGTGCATTCCGCAACGATGGTCGCGGCAGGAGTTTACCTGGTTGGGCGCTTCTATCCGATGTTCGTCCAGGAAGTTCTGCTGACGATTGCCTACGTGGGCTGCATCACACTGTTCATGGCAGCGACGATTGCGATCGTAGCCACAGACATCAAAAAGGTATTGGCCTACTCAACGATCAGCCAGCTGGGTTACATGATGCTCGGGCTGGGTGTGTTCGGATGGGGTGCGGGTCTGTTTCATTTGGTGACTCACGCCTTCTTCAAATCTTTGATGTTCCTGTGCTCCGGCAGCGTGATCTATGGCTGTCATCATGAACAGGAAATGCCAAAGATGGGCGGTCTGTGGCGTAAGATGCCAATCACCGCCTTTACTATGCTGGTTGGCGTGATCGCGATCAGTGGCCTGGCCATTCCGGGGTTGATTAGCCTTTCCAGTGTGTTCGCGTTTTCGGGCTTCTTCTCAAAGGATGCCGTGGTTGCGACCTCGTTGGCCTTTGTTAAGGCCAATCCTTCGCACTTCCTGCTGTTCCTGATGCCGTTGCTGACTGCTGGAATTACAGCGTTCTATATGTTCCGATTGTGGTTCTATACCTTTGCGGGTAAGCCACGTGACATGCATGTTTACGACCATTGCCATGAGTCACCGCTGATCATGACGGTGCCATTGATGGTGCTTTCCGTATTGGCGGCGTTCTGTGCGGTTGGCGGCGAACAAGGACCTCTGTTTCTGTTGATCACCGGAGATCAGCCGGCCCATGTCAGCCACGGCGTTGCAGCGGTCGCCGGTGCAAGCACTCTGACACTCCCCGGCCATGAGGCCGTCCATGCTGTGCATGCCGAAGCCGGGACTTATGCATTGATCGCGGCGGCCAGTGGAACTTTGATCGCGTGGCTCCTTTATGGAACCACGATGGTGAATGTTGCTGAAATGAAGCGACAGCTTTCTGGCTTGCACGGCTTCCTTGTTAACAAGTGGCATTTCGATGAACTGTATGATGCCCTGTTTATGAAGCCGGCTCACATTATTGGAAAGTTCTGCACGTGGATTGATCGCACGATCTTCGATGGCATCATTCATGGCTCGGCAAAAGTTATGATTGCCGTGTCAAAATGGGATCGCCTGTTTGATGAAAGTGTTGTGGATGGTTTTGTAAATCTGCTGGGTAATTCCACGTTTGCTGTCGGGCGTTCACTGCGAGTGGTGCAGACCGGTCGTCTTCGTCAGTACGTGATGTTTATTGTGGTCGGTGTTGTGGCACTCTTTGCAATTCTGTTCACGACCTTCCCTGGTTAGTGATTTCCTGCGGCCTATTTCAGTTTCTCGCCGTCCATCCGACGGTTTTAGTCAGACTGTGATCAGACGATGAATCCTGAATTTCTTCTCTCAGCCATCATTTTTGTCCCTACGATCGGTGCCTTGCTGTTGGCGCTCTTGTTTGACAGCAAGAACTCCGAGGCGATGCGACTGTTTGCGATGGCAACGACTTTGGTGACCTTTGGATTAACCCTGATGCTCTGGGGTGATTTCGAGGAAGGCACCAGTGGCATCCAGTTTGAAGTCGCCAAGCAGTGGATTCCCACATGGAATGTCTACTACCGTCTGGGTGTTGACGGAATCAGCCTTCCGCTCGTGCTGCTGACCGGACTGATCAGCGCATTGGCGATGGGAGCCAGCTGGAGCATTACCAAGCATGTGAAGGGTTATCTGGTTCTCTTCCTGATGCTTGAGTCCGGCATGATGGGCGTATTTCTATCGCTCGACTTCTTCCTGTTCTACGTGTTCTGGGAAGTCATGCTTCTGCCGATGTACTTCCTGATCGGCGTCTGGGGTGGACCGCGAAAAGAATACGCCGCCATCAAGTTTTTCTTGTATACGCTCGCAGGCAGCGTGTTGATGCTGGTTGCCATGTTGATGTTCTACTTCAATGCTCCAGATCCAGGTGGTCGATTCAATCTGATCTATTTGGCTGACGCAGCATCGAAGGGTGGCTTGCTAAGTCCTTCGCTTCAGATCACAGCGTTCGTGATGCTGTTCATTGGTTTTGCAATTAAGCTGCCAGCGTTTCCAGTACACACCTGGCTTCCTGACGCTCACGTCGAAGCACCAACGCCGATCAGTATGATTCTGGCCGGTGTTTTGCTGAAGATGGGTGGTTACGGCATCATTCGCATTGCGTTCCCGCTATGTCCTTACGGGGCACAGTACTGGGCCTGGACGATGGTCGCGATTGGTGTGATCAGCATTATCTACGGAGCCTTCGCAGCCTTGGCTCAGACGGACTTCAAGCGACTTGTCGCCTACAGTTCAGTCAGCCACATGGGATACGTTTTGCTGGGCTTGGCCGTTTGGAAAGTGAATGAAGCCAATGGTCAGTCGATTGGGATGGACTACTGGCAGATGGGTCTGAATGGGGCCATGTTCCAGATGATTGCTCACGGGATTTCTTCAGCCGGCATGTTCTTTATGGTTGGAGTGATCTATGACCGAGTTCACCATCGCGACTTGAATCGCTTCGGTGGCCTGATGGGCAAGATGCCGCTCTACAGCGGGTTGTCTGCCGGGCTATTTTTCGCGGGCCTTGGTCTGCCAGGGCTATGTGGATTCATTGGCGAAGTGTTTGTTGTGCTCAGTACATGGAACTTCAGTGCCTTTCTGGCGATCGTGGCGGCATCAGGTGTAATTCTGACAGCCGGATATATTTTGTGGGCCATGCAGCGAGTGTACCTTGGGGCAGAATATCGAGGCCCGCATCCAGAAGATCTGACTCCGATGAGCATGCGAGAAACAAGCATCGCTGTAACGTTGTTGGCTCTGGCGATCGTGTTTGGAATCTTCCCTGCAATTCTGTTCAACATCATGGAACCATCGATCACATCCATGTCAAAAGCAGCAGAATCAGGTTATCAGCAGTCAGCCGCTCAGGTGACTCAGTTGCAGGCTCAGCGATAAGTGCTGACGGTTTCGTGACCCCGGTTTGTTTTCTCCATTGTCGGTAAGTGTCGCAATGCTGTTCACTGATCTTATCAACTCGCTGATCACTGACACGACTCAGTCGATTCCTCGCTTTGGCGTCGAGCTGTGCCTGAGTGCTACGATTGTTCTCATGCTGCTCATGCGGCTGTCCGGACTTGATCGGCTGATCCCGGCCTGCCTGACGGCGACGGTTGGAGCGCTCGTCGCAACATTCCTGGCATACAAGCAGTTTGATGCCCTGCATGCAAAAGATGCCGTAGTCACTACGCATATTTTCACAGGGCTGCTGGTGCATGACTCCTTTACTGTGTTTTTTCGCGGGTTCCTCGCGTTATTTCTACTGCTGACAGTCGCTCTGACCAGCCTCACGGGTATTCCCGATGAAGAAGACAGCCCCGACTTTTACTCACTGTTGTTTGGTGCAACGATCGGCATGATGCTGATGGCCAGTGCCAACAATTTGTTGATGCTGTTTATTGGTGTGGAAATGACGAGCGTTCCAAGCTACGCCATGGTGGGATTCCTGAAGGGACGCAAG